>CAMAYO010000023.1 GCA_945862465.1 Pseudorhodobacter antarcticus
ATGTGCTTTTGGTAAAACAGGCGCTGTGCGGCGGGAATGGGGCCTAGACAGGCGCTGGCGACCTTGGCGGGGTCAGGTTGGCCAGCGGCGATCACCTCGGGCGTCATGGGATGGTCTATGCCCGTGGCGGCAAGATAGGCGGCATAAAACGGCTCGTCCCAAACAGCGCAATCGCCCCGTGCGGCGAAGGCATACATCATGGCGGTGGACAGGTTGCGCGGGCCTGACCACATAGCGATGCGGTTTGGGTCTTGGGTCATGTTAACGTCTCGCTTGGGCAAAGAGCGGGGGTTTCACACCCCCGCACCCGCTGTTTAAAAGCGGGGGTTTCACACCCCCGCGCCCCCGTGGGATATTTGGGCACATATGAAAGGGGGGTGCGGGGGGTCATGCGCCGACCAAATCTTTGTAAAGGGCGCGGATTTTTTGGGTGATGGGGCCAAGTTCACAGGTGCCGATCACGCGCCCGTCGATCGTGCTGACGGGGGTTTGCGCGCCGAAGGTGCCGGTGAGGAAAGCCTCGTCGGCGCTATAGGTCTCCACGAGGCTGAAGTTACGTTCAAACACGGGGATGGCGTTGGCGCGGCACAGATCGATCACCTTTTGGCGGGTGATGCCGTTCATGCAGTAATCGCCCGTGCTGGTCCACACCTGACCCTTGCGCACGATAAAGAAGTTGCACGCATTGGTGGTGTTTACAAAGCCATGAACATCCAACATCAACGCCTCGTCCGCGCCGGCTTTTTCGGCGGCGATGCAGGCAAGGATGCAGTTCAACTTGGAATGGCTGTTGAGCTTGGGGTCTTGGGTCATGGGCAGGCCGCGCATGTGGGGCACGGTGGCAAGGCGGATCGGGCGGGGGAGTTTGGGGCGGCTGTGTTCCATAATGATCACAACGGTCGGGCCGCGTTGCGACAGTTTGGGGTGCTGGAAGGGGCGGGTTTTCACACCGCGCGTCACCATAAGGCGGGCGTGGGCATCGCTGGTCATACCATTGGCGGCTTGGGTGTCAAAGACCGCTTGGGCCACTTGGGCGCGGGTTAGGCCAATGTCGATGTCAACGGCCTTGGCCGCTTCAAACAGGCGGTCAAGGTGTTCATCCAGAAAGGACCATGTGCCGTTATACAGGCGGATGCCTTCCCACACGCCGTCGCCCAACATAAAGCCGCTGTCATAGACCGACACCATGGCCTGCGCCTTGGGCACGATCTGGCCGTTCACATAGATCAAGATCGCCTCGTTGCGGGCGTCATCTTCGGCCTGATGGGTGGAAACATTGTCGGTCATGGCGGGCCCCCTTTTGAGCGCAAGGTTAAGGGGGGCTTTCGGGGAAGGAAAGGCTTGGATAGGGTCGTGGCCAACCTTGGGGGTGCCCGTGCAAGATGACGTCACGCCGATGATGGCGCAATATCTGGAAATCAAGGCGCGCTATGCGGGCGCGCTGTTGTTTTATCGGATGGGCGACTTTTACGAGATGTTCTTTCAAGACGCGGTCGAGGCGTCAGAGGCGCTGGATATTGCGCTGACCAAGCGGGGCACGTATCAAGGCCAACCGATCCAGATGTGCGGCGTGCCGGTGCATGCGGCGGAAGGCTATTTGCTGGCGCTGATCCGCAAAGGCTTTCGCGTGGCGATTGCCGAGCAGATGGAAGACCCCGCCGAAGCCAAGAAGCGCGGCTATAAGTCGGTGGTCAAGCGCGATGTGGTGCGGCTGGTCACCCCAGGCACGCTGACCGAAGACAGCCTGCTGGAAGCGCGGCGGTCGAACTATCTGTGCGCTTTTGCCGAGGTGCGCGACGAGGCTGCGCTGGCTTGGGCGGATATTTCCACAGGTGAGTTTCGCGTGATGCTTTGCCCTGCGGCGCGGCTTTCGGCGGAACTGGCGCGCTTGGCGCCACGCGAGGTGCTGGTATCGGAAGCGCGTGAAGCGGTGTGGGCCGAGGTGGTGCGCGAAGCGGGGGCGGCGATTACAGCCCTGTCGCGGGGCAGTTTTGATTCGGCAGGGGCAGAGGCGCGGGTTTCGGCGCTGTTTGGTGTGGCGGGGTTGGCGGCATTTGGCGGGTTCGGGCGGGCCGAAGTTTCAGCCATGGGCGCTGTGGTGGAGTATTTAGACCTAACCCAACGCGGCAACCTGCCCCTGCTGCGGCCCCCAGTGCGCGAGGCGAGCGGCGGCACGGTGCAGATTGATGCAGCGACACGGCGCAATCTGGAACTGACGCAGGCGCTGTCGGGCGGGCGGGAAGGCTCGCTTTTGGCGGCGATTGACCGCACGGTGACAGCAGCGGGGGCGCGGTTGCTAGAGGCGCGGCTTTCAAGCCCGTCCCGCGATGGGGCGGTGGTTGCGCGGCGGTTGGAGGGGGTGCGCTGGTTGGTTGAGGGCGCTGCCCGCCACGACCTGCGCGCGGCGCTGCGGATGGTGCCGGATATGGACCGCGCCTTGTCACGCTTGGCGCTGGACAGAGGCGGGCCACGGGATTTGGCAGCGATACGGGCGGGGCTGGCGCAGGCACTTCAGATCAGCCTGCCTGATGCGCCCGAAGGCTTGGGAGAGGCGCTAGGCGCGCTGCGGGGGCATGAGGGGTTGGTAGACCTGCTGGACCGCGCCTTGGTGGCAGAACCGCCACTGATGCTGCGCGATGGCGGCTATATCGCCACGGGCCACGACCCCGAACTTGATGACACACGGCGGCTGCGCGATGAAGGGCGCGGTGTGGTGGGCGATATGCAAGCCGAGTATATTCAAGAGACGGGCATATCCTCGCTGAAGATCAAGCATAACAATGTGTTGGGCTATTTCATCGAGGTGACATCCACCCACGCAGACAAGCTGATGGGCGGGGGGCGGTTTATTCACCGCCAGACCAACGCCAATGTGATGCGCTTTGCCACGGTAGAGCTGGCCGAGATGGAAACCCGCATCCTGAACGCCGGAAATCTGGCGCTAGAGCAGGAAAAGGCGCATTTTGTGGCGCTGCGGGCTGCGGTTTTGGCGCAAGCTGCGGCGATTGCTGCGGCGGCGCGGGGGCTGGCGGAACTGGATCTGGCGGCGGCACTCGCTGACCTGGCGGTGGCCGAGCATTGGTGCGCCCCCGTGGTGGATGACAGCCACGCCTTTGTGGTGCAAGGCGGGCGGCATCCGGTGGTGGAACGTGCGTTGAAACGGCAGGGCTTGGCCTTTGTGCCCAACGATTGCGCTTTGACGCGCGCGGACACTCCGGCGATTTGGCTGGTGACGGGGCCGAATATGGCCGGCAAATCCACTTTCCTGCGGCAAAACGCGGTGATCGCCCTATTGGCGCAAATGGGGTCTTATGTGCCAGCCAAGGCGGCGCATATCGGGCTGGTGAGCCAGATTTTCAGCCGTGTGGGCGCTGCAGATGATCTGGCGCGGGGGCGGTCGACCTTTATGGTCGAGATGGTGGAAACGGCGGCGATTTTAAACCAAGCCGACGACCGCGCTTTGGTGATCTTGGATGAAATCGGGCGCGGAACGGCGACTTATGACGGGCTTTCGATTGCTTGGGCCACGCTGGAACATCTGCACGATGTGAACCGCAGCCGCGCGCTGTTTGCCACGCATTACCATGAAATGACGGCGCTGGCGGGCAAGCTAAAGGGTGTCACCAACGCCACGGTGCGGGTCAAGGAATGGGAAGGCGATGTGATCTTTCTTCACGAAGTGCAGCAGGGCGCGGCTGACCGCAGCTACGGCGTGCAGGTGGCGCGTTTGGCGGGCTTGCCGCAGGTGGTGGTGGACCGCGCCAAGGTGGTGCTGGAAGCGCTGGAAAAAGGCGACCGGGATAGGCCAGGGCAAAGGGCCTTGATCGACGATCTGCCGCTGTTTCGTGCGGCACCCGTGCAGGCGGTGGCGGTTGCTGCGCCTTCGGTTGCAGAGGCGCGGTTGCGCGAGATCAGCCCAGATGAGCTGACCCCACGCGAGGCTTTGGCGGCTTTGTATGAATTGAAAGGTTTGTTGAAAGAATAGGTCGGGGCGAGCGTCCCGACCTAGGATTTTCAGCCTTGGGTGTTAGACGAAACGCCCACTTGTGCTGCACGCAGAAGGCGGTCGTGCAGCATGAAGCCTTCGGTCATCACCTGAATGATCGTGCCGACTTTGGTGCCGGGCAGCGGGGCTTCAAACATCGCCTCCATCATCTGGGCATCGAACAGATCGCCGATTTGCGGCGCGATGGGCTTAACGCCGTGCTTGGTCATGACATTGGTTAGTTCGCGCAGCGTCAACTCCACGCCTTCGGTCAGGGCGGCAGCTTGAGTTTTCAACTCTTCGGGCACAGCCGTCAGGGCGCGTTTAAGGTTGTCATAGACGGGCAAAAGGTCACGCGCCAAGCGGGTGGAGCCATATTGCTCGGCCTCGCGGCGATCTCGGTCGCCGCGCTTGCGGGCGTTTTCGGCATCGGCCAAGGCGCGCATATAGCGGTCGCGCATCTCATCCCGCTCGGCCAAGGCGGCGGTCAGTTCATCATTCTCAAACTCAGGATCAAACTCCTGCAGGTCAAGATCTTCGGTGCCTGTCGTTTCGTCTGCCATCTTCCAGTCCTTCCAGCTTAGCCCTTGCCCCGTTCGGAAACCATGCGGCCCACCAGTTGGGCCGTATAGTCAACGATGGGAACAATCCGGCCATAGTTAAGCCGGGTTGGGCCGATGACGCCCACGGCGCCAATGATCTTACGGTCGGCGTTCATATAGGGAGAAACGACCAGAGTGGAACCCGAAAGTGAAAAAAGCTTGTTCTCTGACCCAATAAAAATGCGCACACCTTCGCCACTGTCGGTCATTTCCAGAAAATCGGCGATGTCGCGCTTGCGTTCAAGGTCGTCAAACAGGGTGCGGATGCGGTCGAGGTTGAGGGATTCGCCCCCCGCCTCGATCAAATTGGCCTGACCGCGCACCATCAGGCGCTCGCCACGCTCTCCAGCGTTTTCCCACAGGGCAAGGCCGTTTTCGACCAGATCGCGGGCCAGCGAATCAATTTCTTGCCGATGGCGGGCGATTTCGGCGGCAATCAGGGGGCGCAGTTCGGACAGGCGGTGGCCTTCGGCGATGGCGTTCAGGAAGTTCGCCGCCTCACGCATGGAAGACGGTGTTTGACCGGGGGGTGGGGTGAACAGACGGTTTTCCACATGGCCATCGGCGTAAACCAGCACCACAAGGGCGCGGTCGGGCGACAGGCTGACAAATTCAATATGCTTGATCGCCGTTTCCTGCTTAGGCGCCAAAACCAAGCTGGCCGAACGGGTGATGCCCGACAGGGCAGCGCCGACTTGATCGAGCAAGGATGTCACATTGCCATCATCGCGGCCCATCGAAGATTCGATCTTGGCGCGATCTTGATCGTCGATTGTGCCGACCTCCATAAGCCCATCCACAAACATCCGCAGGCCACGTTGGGTGGGGATACGGCCGGCGGAGACATGGGGGCTATCAAGAAGGCCCAGAAACTCTAGATCTTGCATTGTGTTGCGGATCGTGGCCGCTGACAGCTTTTCCGACATGGTGCGTGTTAACGTGCGCGACCCTACCGGATCACCAGAATTAAGATAAGATTCGACCACGCGGCGAAACACCTCGCGCGAGCGGTCGTTCATCTCTGTCAGGATGGCGGATGCGTCGGACATAGTCTCTTGGTAGGACCACGGGGATGGCCCGTCAATCGGGGTTGCGCCTTTGGGCCAGTGCGTCATATCTGGCTTAAGTGAACAAGACCCCAACACAAGGTGCTGATATGCGTCCCTCTGGCCGGAAATTGGATGAAATGCGGACGGTTTCGATTGAAGCCGGGGTGATGAAACATGCCGAAGGGTCGTGCTTGATCAAGATGGGCGACACGCATGTGCTGTGTTCAGCCTCCATTGAAGAAAAACCACCGAGCTTTTTGAAGGGCACGGGGCTCGGCTGGGTAACGGCGGAATACGGGATGCTGCCGCGCGCCACAGGCGGGCGCACCAAGCGCGAAGCCGCGATGGGCAAGCAATCGGGCCGTACGCAGGAAATTCAGCGCCTGATCGGACGGGCCTTACGCGCTGGGGTGGATCGTTCGGCTTTGGGCGAACGGCAGATCGTTGTGGACTGCGATGTGATCCAGGCCGATGGCGGCACGCGCTGTGCGTCGATCACGGGTGGTTGGGTGGCGCTGCGGTTGGCGGTGAACAAGTTGATGAAGGCGGGCGTGATCGTCAGCGACCCGATGATTGACCATGTGGCCGCCGTTTCTTGTGGCGTTTATGCGGGGCAAGAGGTGTTAGACCTTGATTACGCTGAAGATTCTGTCGCAGGCACCGATGGGAACTTTGTCATCACGGGCCGCGGGCGCATGATTGAAGTGCAAATGTCAGCCGAAGGGGCGACCTTTTCGCGCGACGAGATGGGCAAGCTGCTAGATCTGGCAGAGGCGGGTGTTGCGGCACTGGTCGCAGCGCAGAAATCCGCCGTGGCGTGATGCGGATTGCGTCTGGCGAAACGCTGTTGGTGGCAACGGGGAACCGCGGCAAATTGGCCGAGATTTCGGCGCTGCTGCAGCCCTTTGGCGTTTCGGTGGTATCGCTGAGAGATTTGGGCTTGAGCGAACCTGACGAGACGGAATTTACCTTTGCAGACAATGCCTTACTGAAGGCGCGGGCAGGGGCTGCGGCATCCGGTCTGGTGACTTTGGCCGACGATTCGGGGCTAGAGGTGCAAGCCTTGGGCGGCGCACCGGGGATTTACACCGCCGATTGGGCCGAGGGCGCGAAGGGCCGCGATTTCACGCGGGCGATGGAAAAGACGTGGGGCCTACTGCAAGCCGTTCACGCCCCAGCCCCACGCAAGGCGGCCTTTTGCTGCACCTTGGCCTTGGTGCGGCCCGATGGGGCAGAACAGGTGTTTGCGGGGCGGGTCGAGGGGCAGATCGTCTGGCCGATGCGCGGCGCGCAGGGGCATGGCTATGACCCGATTTTCGTGCCCGATGGCTATTTGGAAACCTTTGGCGAGATGGACGAGGCGTTGAAAAACAAGATCAGCCACCGCGCCGATGCCTTTGCAAAACTGATAGAGGACTGTTTCACGTGAAACGTATTTCCACCGGATCCCCGTTTGAGGCGACCATGGGCTACAGCCGTGCCGTTGTGAAGGGCGGGTGGTGCTTTGTGTCGGGGGTAACGGGCTATGACTATGCCACGATGACCATGCCCGACAGCATCGCCGACCAAGGCCGCAACTGCTTTGCCACGATTGCGGGTGTGCTGGCACAGGGCGGGTTCGAGATGGCCGACATCGTGCGCGTGCAATACACCGTCACGGATGTGGCGCTGGTGGATGAACTGGTTCCCGTGCTGGGCGCGGCTTTAAGCGGCATTCGCCCCGCTGCCACGATGGTGATCGCGGGCCTGATCCGCCCCGAAATGAAGGTGGAAATCGAAGTGACGGCCTTTAAGGAATGACTGAAGACTGGCAAAGCGGCGGGTTCGGCCTGTATCTGCACTGGCCCTTTTGCCAATCTAAATGCCCCTATTGCGACTTTAACAGCCATGTTGCGGCGCATATCGACCAAAATCGCTGGAAAAGCGCCTATTTGGCCGAAATTGCACGGGTGGGGGCTGAAACCCAAGGGCGTGTTCTGACCTCAGTCTTTTTCGGTGGCGGAACGCCGTCTTTGATGGACCCCGATCTGGTCGCGGCGATCTTGGAAAAGGTGCACAAGACGTGGACGCTGGCCAATGACGTTGAAATAACCATGGAGGCCAACCCCGGCTCGGTCGAAGCGGGCCGCTTTTCGGGCTACCGTGATGCGGGGGTCAACCGAATCTCCATCGGAATGCAGGCGCTGCGCGACGAGGATCTGCGCCGCTTGGGCCGTATGCATTCCGTGGCCGAGGGGAAAGCGGCCTATGCCATCGCCCGCGCCACATTTGACCGCGTCAGTTTTGACCTGATCTATGCCCGCCAAGACCAAACACCCAATGCTTGGCGCGCTGAATTGACCGAAGCGTTGGCGATGAACCCAACCCATCTGTCGCTATACCAACTGACGATCGAGGATGGCACGGTTTTTGGCGCGCGCCACAGCCTTGGCCAACTAAAGGGGCTGCCGGATGAGGACATCTCGTCAGATATGTATCTGATGACGCAGGATATGTGCGAAGCAGCAGGGTTGCCCGCCTATGAGGTGTCAAACCACGCCAAATCCGGTCAAGAATCGCGCCACAACCTGATCTATTGGCGGATGGGGGACTATGTGGGCCTAGGGCCAGGGGCGCATGGTAGGCTTACGCTGAACCGTCAACGCTGGGCTACCGAAGCGCCCAAGCAACCGGGGGCTTGGCTGCAAATGGTTGAGGCTGGCTTGGCAGGAGAAGCGCCCCGCATCGCCAGTACGCGCGACGATCACACGATGGAATACCTGCTGATGTCGCTGCGCTTGGCAGAGGGCAGCGATATGGCGCGGTTCAGGGCCATTTCAGGCTATGATCTGCCCGAAGCCAAGCTGCGCGATCTGGAAACCTCCGGACTGGTGCGGCGCGACGGCGGCCAATTGATCACCAGCGCCGAAGGTCGGCTGCTGTTGAACGCGATTTTGCGGGATTTGCTGGTCTAACAGGCCCTTAGCGCCCATCCATCATATCGCGCGGAATCTTTGACAGAACGTCACAGAGCAGATCTAAATCGTCCAAAGTGCGATATTTGATCGTCAGCACCCCACCCTCATCCATGCCGCCATGATCAATTCTGACCAACATATGCAGGTTTGCCGACAAATCCGCCTCAATAGCGCGGGTGTCAGCGTCTTTTTCAGGCTTGCGACTGCCGCGCGCAGGCTTGGCCATCACCGTTTTCGCCAGCCTTTCCGTCTCACGCACCGACAACCCACGCTTGATCACAGCTGCTGCCAGTTCTGCAGGGTTGGGGGCAGACACCAAGGCGCGGGCGTGGCCTGCCGACAAGGCGCCGGTGATGACAAAATCTTGCACATTTGTGGGAAGTGTCAGCAATCGCAATAAGTTGGTCACATGGCTGCGGCTGCGCGACAGCGCTTCGGCTAGTTTTTCTTGGGTGTGGCCAAAGCGGTCAATTAGCTGCCGATAGGCCAAAGCCTCTTCAATCGCGTTCAGATCTTCGCGTTGGATATTCTCGATAATGGCGATTTCCAGCACTTCGGCATCGTCAAAATCGCGGACAACCACGGGCACTTCGTGCAAGCCGGCGATTTGCGCTGCACGCCACCGGCGTTCGCCCGCAACAATTTCATACTGGCCATCTTGCCCGATGGCCCGCACGATCAGCGGCTGCACGATGCCTTTTTGGCGGATGGACTGCGCCAGTTGGTCCAAAGCCTCGGGCGCAAAGATGCGGCGGGGTTGGTTGGGGTTCGGCTGCACCCGCTCCACCGCCAAAACTTGGGTTGCGCGGGCGCCATCGGGGCTGGCCGCCATACTCGCAGCAGAGGGGTTCACATCGGCCAAAAGCGCGGACAGACCCCGACCCAACCCACGACGTTCGCTTTTCTTCTCCATTTGGCCGGTCCTTTACTTGTGCTGGCGCGGATGGCGCGCCAAAATTTCAGCAGACAGGGCGCGGTAAGCCTCTGTCCCCTTTGAGTTTGGATCATATTGGATCACCGGCAGCGCAAAAGAGGGCGCTTCCGACAAGCGCACATTGCGCGGGATGACGGTTTTGAACACCAAATCCCCCAAAGTCGCCCGCGCATCGCTTTCCACCTGTTGGCTCAGGCGGTTGCGAGAATCGACCATGGTCATCACCACACCTTCAATCCGCAGGCCAGGATTGGCTGTGGTGCGAATTTTCCGCACCGTCAGCATCAGTTGCGACAGGCCCTCCAACGCGTAAAACTCGGCCTGCAATGGCACGAGCACGGCATGGGCGGCCACAAAGGCGTTGACGGTCAGCAGGCTCAGCGACGGGGGGCAATCCATCAGGATAAAGTCGAACTCCAGCGCCTCTAGCGCTGCGTCGCGAAGCGCATCATGCAACAAAAATATCCGCTTTTCGTTGGAAACCAGATCAATATCGGCAGAGGCAAGATCAGAATTTGCGGGGCATATCAGCAAGTTATCAATCGCGGTTGGCTGGATCACCTCGGTCACGGGGCGGTCTTCGATTAGGATGTCATACGTCGTGGCCCGCCGCGCATCTGCCGCAATCCCCAACCCGGTTGAGGCGTTGCCCTGCGGGTCAAGATCAATCAACAGCACCTTTGCACCCAGTTCCACCAGCCCCGCTGCCAAATTCACCGCCGTCGTGGTCTTGCCAACGCCACCTTTTTGGTTGGCAATGGCGATGATGTGCGCTTGGGCGTCACGGCTGAAATCAGGCATGTTGAATGCTCTTCAGGGTTAGGATCCGGCCCGCAGGGTCGGTTTTGCTTTGCATCTGCTCGGCTTGAAACTGCCATTGCGTGGCGGCGTCTTCCAGTTCTTTATCCGCTTGCGTGCCTTTTGGGAAAACCGCAACGCCCCCCGCCGCCATATGCCGCGCCGCAATGCCACAAAGGGTCGTCAGCGGCGCCAAAGCACGCGCTGTCACCACATCGGCACCCAAGGGCAGCAAAACCTCTGCGCGATCGCTGCGCACGGTGACCGAAAGGCCCAGTTGCCGCGCGGCTTGGCTTAGAAACGTGGCCTTGCGCTTATCAGATTCAACCAGCGTCATATGCAGATGCGGCAGCGCTGTTTGCGCCATAACCGCCAGCACCAGACCTGGAAACCCAGCGCCACTGCCAAAATCTGCCGCCTTTTTGGACTGCGGAGGGATAAACCGAAAAAGTTGGGCCGAATCCATCACATGGCGCTGCCATGCATCCGCCAAACTTCCGGGCGCCACCAAATTGATCGCAGGGTTCCACTTTTCAACCAAAGCCAGCAAGGCATCTAGTTGGGCCAATGTTTCACGTGAAACATCCAACCAATCCGGCGCTATTCCCCGCGGCATTAAACTCATTGGCCAACCGCTCGCGCCGCATTCGCCTTGCGACAATGGGCCAAAACCAGCAGCAAGGCGGCGGGCGTCATCCCCTCGATCCGCTCTGCCTCAGCCAAGTTTGACGGGCGGCGGCGTTGCAGTTTTGACGCCAACTCATTGGAAAGGCCGGGAAGATTGGTAAAATCAAGCTCTGCGGGAATGCGCTGCAGTTCATTGCGACGTAAAGTGTCGGCATCCGCCTTTTCGCGGTGCAGATACTGTGCATAAAGCGCATCACGCCAAACCTGCGCCTTGGTTTCATCATCAAAGGCAGCCATTTCCGGCGCCAACTGGTCAATCTGTGCCCATTCCGTGTCGGCAAATGCCAAAACCTGCAACAGGCTGCGGGCCGCCCCATCGCGGCTCACGCCAATGCCCGCCGACTGCAACTCTTGTGGCGAACATATCCGCGCGCCCAAGACGGCGTTCGCCGCCCCAATCCGCGCCATCTTGTCGTCATAAATCTTGGCCCGCGATGACCCGACCAAGCCAGCAGCCAAACCAAGCCCCGTCATACGCTGATCGGCATTATCGGCCCTCAGATGCAGCCGATATTCCGCGCGTGAGGTGAACATCCGGTAAGGCTCTGTCACACCGCGAGAAATCAGATCATCCAGCATGACACCGATATAGCTATCGGTTCGTGAAAAAAGCACAGGCGCGCGGCCCAAAGCGGCAGCCGCCGCATTGGCACCCGCGACCAATCCCTGCGCTGCGGCTTCTTCGTAGCCGGTCGTCCCATTGATTTGACCGGCAAAGTACAAACCCGTCACGGTGCTTTCCAGCGTGGGCCGCAACGCCACAGGATCGAAGAAATCATATTCAATCGCATAGCCGGCTTGTAGGATCGTCACATTCTCTAAGCCTTTGATGCTGCGCACATAATCGTGCTGCACGTCGGCCGGAAGCGAGGTGGAGATGCCGTTTGGATAGACCGTGTCGTCATCCAGCCCTTCGGGTTCCAGAAAAATCTGGTGTCCCGTTTTGTCAGCAAAGCGCACCACTTTATCTTCGATCGAGGGGCAATAGCGTGGCCCAACCCCGTCAATATACCCGCCATACATGGCCGAACGCCCCAAATTGGCACGCACGATGTCATGGGTGCGCTCGTTGGTGTGCGTGATCCCGCAAGACACCTGCCGCGCCTGCGGGGACTTGTTCAGGAAGGACAGCATCACAGGTTCATCATCACCAGGCTGAACATCCAGCCCCTCCCAAGCAATTGTTTTGCCGTCCAACCGCGGCGGCGTGCCCGTTTTCAAACGCCCGCGCTTCAGCCCCAACCCCGCCAGCCTATGCGCCAAACGGACGGAAGCTACATCCCCTTCACGCCCACCAGACCGATGCTGATCGCCCACATGGATGATCCCGTTCAAGAAGGTGCCGGCTGTCAAAACCACGGCGGCGGCCGACAAACGCGTGCCATCCAGCAGTTCAACACCCGAGACGCAGCCGTTGGGCCCATCGATCAGGTCCACCACTTCGCCTTCGATAATCTCAAGCCCCGGTTGCCGCGCCAGCAGCGCCTGAATGGCTTGACGGTACAGTTTGCGATCAGCTTGGGTGCGGGGGCCTTGCACAGCGGGGCCCTTGCGGCGGTTCAGCAGGCGAAATTGAATGCCTGCTGCGTCTGCCGCCAGCCCCATAATGCCATCCAATGCATCCACTTCGCGCACCAGATGCCCCTTGCCCAACCCGCCAATCGCAGGGTTGCAAGACATCACCCCGATGCGGTCTTTGCGCATTGAAATCAATGCCGTGCGTGCGCCCACGCGCACAGCCGCCGCCGCAGCTTCCGCCCCAGCATGCCCGCCCCCAATCACCACCACGTCGAAATGTTTCACGTGAAACATCCTCACTTGCCTATGCAAAAGCTGGCGAAAATCTCGTCCAGCAAGTCTTCTGTATCCACACGACCCACCAGCACGTCCAGCGCCCGTGCCGCGCGGCGCAGGTCAAGCGCCACAAGTTCGGCTGCCCCGCCCGTCCCTTGTACCTGATGTCGCGCCGATTCCATAGCCTCTACGGCACGGATCATCGCAACACGATGCCTTTCGCGCGTCATTACGCCCGCAGAAGCCGCTTTTCCCACCAAAACGGTTGATATACGTGCCACCAACTGGTCCAAGCCCTGCCCCGTGCGGCCAGAAACGGCGTCAGGGCCTGGGTGCAAATCGGCCTTACCCTGCACCACAATATCACCCGCCCTCGGCGCCATCAGCAGCGTCTCGGTCGGATGATCCAACAAAAACACCCGCAGATCCGCAGCACCCGCGCGCTTCAGCGCCCGCGCGACGCCAATTTGTTCTACGCGGTCGGCCGTTTCGCGCAAGCCGGCCGTGTCCAATAAGGTCACCGCCAACCCGTCTAGATCCATCCGCACCTCGATCACATCGCGGGTCGTGCCCGCTATTTCAGAGGTGATCGCCGCCTCGCGCCCTGCTAAGGCATTCAAAAGAGTGGACTTTCCGGCATTCGGCGCACCAAGTATCGCAACCTCGAACCCGTCCCTCACCCGCTCTGCCACGCTTGTGCCCGCGATTTCACGCCGCAGGTCGGTCAGCAGGCCGTCTATCAAACCCAACACTTCGGGCGTCACATCTACCGGCACATCTTCATCGGCGAAATCGATCGTGGCTTCCACCAAAGCCCCCGCGCGGATCAAGTCTTTGCGCCACCCTTCCGCCCTTTTGCCCACAGCGCCCGACAACACCCGCAGCGCCTGACGCCGTTGCGCCTCTGTTTCGGCGTCGATCAGATCGGCCAAGGCTTCCACCTGCGCCAAATCCAGCCGCCCGTTTTCCAAAGCACGCCGCGTGAATTCACCGGCTTCCGCTGGCCGCAGACCTATCGATGACAGCGCTTGCGTCAGCGCCTTGATCACGCTCAAGCTGCCATGCACCTGCAATTCAACACTGGCTTCACCGGTAAAGCTGGCGCCTTCGTCAAAGACCAGCACCAAAGCCTCGTCCAAGACCTGCCCCTGCCAAACCAACTGCCGCAAAGCCGCCTGACGGGCCGCAGGAACAGCGCACAGGCGCGCCAAGGCCCCATGCGCTTGCGGGCCAGACACCCGCATCACCGCCACACCCGCCTTGCCCCGCGCCGAGGCTAGGGCAAAGATCGTGTCGCCCATCACAACCCCTTACGAGTTCATCGATTCGAAGAATTCGCCGTTCGACTTGGTCTGCTTCAACTTGCCCAACAAGAATTCAATCGCGTCGGTGGTTCCCATCGGGTTCAAGATGCGGCGGAGCACGTAAGTCTTTTGCAGGTCAGTCTTTTCAACCAGCAATTCCTCTTTCCGCGTGCCGGATTTCAAGATGTCGATGGCTGGGAAGACACGCTTATCGGCAACCTTACGGTCCAGCACGATTTCCGAGTTACCGGTGCCTTTGAATTCTTCAAAGATCACTTCGTCCATCCGGCTGCCGGTATCAATCAATGCCGTGGCGATGATGGTCAGGCTGCCACCCTCTTCAATATTGCGCGCTGCACCAAAGAAGCGCTTGGGCCGTTGCAACGCGTTGGCATCCACGCCGCCGGTCAAAACTTTGCCCGAAGATGGCACAACCGTGTTAAACGCGCGCCCCAAACGGGTGATCGAATCCAGCAAAATCACCACATCGCGCTTGTGTTCCACCAAACGCTTGGCCTTTTCGATCACCATCTCCGCAACCGCCACGTGGCGTGATGCCGGCTCGTCAAAGGTTGACGACACCACTTCGCCCTTCACGCTGCGCTGCATATCGGTGACCTCTTCAGGCCGTTCGTCGATGAGCAGCACAATCAGATAGCATTCAGGGTGGTTCATCGCGATCGAATTGGCGATGTTTTGCAACAGCACCGTCTTACCTGTGCGCGGTGGGGCCACGATCAGCGCCCGCTGTCCTTTGCCAATGGGGCAAACAAGGTCAATAATCCGCGCCGACTTGTCCTTGATCGTGGGGTCTTCGACCTCCATGTTCAGGCGTTCGTCGGGGTAAAGGGGGGTCAGGTTGTCAAACAGCACCTTGTGACGGGCCTTTTCAGGGTCGTCAAAGTTGATCCGCGTCACTTTGGTGATGCTAAAATAGCGCTCCCCATCCCGAGGCGCCTGCATCAAGCCTTCAATCGTATCGCCGGTCCGCAGGCTGAACTGCCGCAGAATATCAGCGGAAACGTAAATATCATCAGGTCCCGGCAGATAGTTGGCCGAGGTGGATCGCAAAAAGCCAAAGCCGTCTTGCAGCACTTCCAAAACGCCGTCGCCGCCAATTTCCCAGCCTTCTTCCGCATGCTCTTTCAGGATCGAGAACATCATCTCGCCCTTGCGCATCGAAGGCGCGTTCTCAATCTCCCATTCTTCGGCCATCGACAGCAGTTCTGCTGGCGTTTTTGCTTTCAGATCAGCGAGATTCAGATGTTCAATCGTCATGGAAAATCCTCAATAGCCCCAAAGACGCGCTTGGGGCCGTGCAGCGATGTGATAGAAATGCGTTTACGGCCGGACGGCCCCGCAAAGTCCACTTAGGGCCAAGGGTGCCAAAAGTCAACCTTTCAGAATTTTACGATCACAGAGGCCACGATGATCAAAAGCAGCACAGTGGGCACTTCGTTCATCATGCGGTACTGCCGCCCGCTGACCTTATTTCCGCCAGCGACAAAGTCTTTGCGCCGCATCCCCAGCCACATCTGAAACCATGTCATCACCAAGACCGAGGCCGCCTTGGCCCAAGGCCACACAGCGCCCCAGTCCACAATCCCAGGCGTCATGACCAGGCAAAGCCCAAACACCCATGTGGCGATCATTGCAGGCGACATGATGGCCTTTAACAACCGCCGTTCCATCGTTTGGAACATCGCATCGGTGGGCGACCCCTTTTCGACCTGTTCCACATGGTAAACATAAAGCCGCGGCAGATAGAAAAGCCCCGCCATCCATGCGATCACCGAAACGACGTGAAGCGTTTTGATCCACGGATACCAAAGCGACAAAAGGTCCGTCATGTGTGCCCCCTACTTATTATTTATAAAGATAGAGAAAGAATTGATGATGTAATAGACCCAGTGGGTATCTGGATTGCCTCTTTCCTCCCGCCTCTTGTCCACAGGGGTAAAGCTGGGGAAAACAGCGCTGTGGTCAGGGGACAGGCTGGCAAAAAAATTAGAATATGCTCATAAAAACAGATGCTTGTGAATAGGCGCGGCGTCCATGTTATCCCCTCGCAAAAACCCCTGACGCGCCCCTTTACACAGGCCCAAAACTGCGCTGTCCACCTGTGGAAAGTCTGCTTTCGTTCCGCGCCCATCCGGCCTGAACTTTGCCACCCCCCGCTTACACCCCCTTTTCACCCTTAGAACAAAGCCGCATTGTCCACAGACCGATCCCCAAGGGAAACCGCATGACCCCGCTGCTTTTGGCCTCGCAATCCACCATCCGCCTGACCCTGTTGCAAAACGCGGGGGTTACGGTGCAGGCCCATCCGGCCCGCGTCGATGAAGAGGCTTTGCGCGCCGCATTGCAAGCCGAAGACGCCACCCCCCGCGACATCGCTGATGCCTTGGCCGAGGCGAAGGCCCTGAAGCTGGCGCAGCGCCACTCGCAAGCGCTGGTTTTGGGCTGTGATCAAATCCTCGCCCTTGGCCCCCGCCTGTTTGCCAAGCCCATAAGCCGCGCCGAAGCGCGTCGGCAACTGGTCGC
Source organism: Pseudorhodobacter antarcticus (assembly GCA_945862465.1). Taxonomy (GTDB): domain Bacteria; phylum Pseudomonadota; class Alphaproteobacteria; order Rhodobacterales; family Rhodobacteraceae; genus Stagnihabitans; species Stagnihabitans antarcticus_A. Next base: position 16,655 of record CAMAYO010000023.1, read on the forward strand.
CCTTTCCGGTCAAACCCATCAGCTTCTGTCGGCCGCCGTTCTCTATCACGAAGGGCAACCCATCTGGCGGCACGTTGGCGTGGCGCGGTTGACTATGCGCCTAGCCTCGGAAGCCTATCTTGACGCCTATCTTGACCGCACATGGCCCGCGATCCAGCACTCGGTCGGGGGCTATCAGCTGGAAGCCGAAGGGATCAGGCTTTTCTCTGCCATCGAAGGCGACTACTTTACCATTCTGGGCCTGCCACTTTTGCCCCTTCTGTCCTATCTCTCGCTTCGAGGCTTCATTCCCGCATGACAGAGCTGCCCCGTATTCCCCTTGCCGGCGTGATCGGCCACCCGATCGCCCACAGCCGATCGCCCCAGTTGCATGGGCATTGGCTGGCACGCTATGGGATCAAAGGGCATTACGTCCCAATGGATGTCGCCCCCGACGATCTGCCACAGGCCTTGGCGATGCTGCCGAAGCTGGGGTTTGTTGGAGTGAATGTGACGATCCCGCACAAAGAGGCGGCTCTCAAACTGGCCCATGTGGTGACGGACCGCGCCGCCTTGATCGGGGCCGCAAACACGTTGATCTTCTTGAAAGATGGCAAGATCTACGCCGACAACACCGATGGTGTGGGCTTTATGTCCAACCTGCATCAGCTGGCCCCAAAGTGGCAGGCTCCTGATGGCCCCGCCGCCCTTTTTGGCGCCGGAGGGGCCGCCCGCGCCGTCATCGCCGCCTTGATCGAGGCTGGCATCCCCGAAATTCGCATCGCCAACCGCACCCGTCTGCGGGCCGAGGCGTTGCAGGCCGACTTTGGCGCGCGGGTCGTGGTCTATGATTGGCTGCGCGCGGGCGATATGTTGCAAGGGGCAGCCCTTGTCATCAACGCCACATCCTTGGGCATGACGGGTAAGTCCGACCTGCGCCTGCCTTTGGATCAGTTGGAAGTGGGCGCTGTCGCCACCGATCTGGTCTATACCCCCCTGATGACCCCCTTCTTGATCGAAGCGCAAAGCCGGGGGGCCCATATCGTTGACGGTCTTGGAATGCTTCTGCATCAAGGCGCACCTGGCTTTGAACGCTGGTTCGGCCAACGCCCGCAGGTCGACGATGCCACCCGAAGCGCCGTGTTAGGCCAATGACCACGCCTTTCCGCCTTGGCCTGACGGGCTCCATCGGCATGGGAAAATCCACCACCGCCGCGATGTTTGCCGCCGAAGGCATTCCGGTTTGGGATGCCGACGCCGCCGTGCACAGGCTTTATGCCAAAGGGGGCGCGGCCGTTGCCCCCATAGCCGCCCTTTGCCCGCAAGCCCTGTCGCAAGGCGCAATTGACCGCAGCGCCTTGAAAACGTGGATCGCCCGTGATCCCAAAGCCTTGGCGCAGATCGAGGTCGTCGTCCACCCGCTTGTTGCCGCCGACCGCGACCAGTTTCTGGCTAACATCAACGCCGACATCGCCTTGTTCGACATCCCCTTGCTCTTCGAAAAAGGCACCGATGCCGAGATGGACGCCACCCTTCTGGTCACCGCCCCGCCCAGTGTGCAACGCGCCCGCGTTCTGTCGCGGCCCGGCATGACACAAGCGCAGTTCGACCTGATCTTGCAGCGCCAAATGCCCGACGCGCAAAAGCGCGCCCGCGCCACCCATATCGTGGAAACGCTCGACGTGGCTTCAACCCGCGCCTATGTCATGGCTTTGATCACCCATATCCGGTCCAAAGATGCGTGAAATTGTTCTTGATACTGAAACGACAGGCTTTGAACCCAGCGAGGGCCACCGCATCGTTGAAATCGGCGCGATAGAGCTGCTGAACAAAATGCCCACGGGGCGCGTCTATCACCAATACATCAACCCCGAGCGCGCCATGCCCAAAGAAGCCTTCGAGGTGCATGGGATAGGCGACGATTTCCTGCGCGATAAGCCCGTGTTCAAAACCATCGCCCGCGCCTTTATCGAATTTGTGGGCGAGGCGACCTTGGTCATTCATAACGCCGCCTTTGACATGAAGTTTCTGAATGCCGAACTAACCGCCTTGGGCCATCCCGGCCTGCCCATGTCGCAATCGCTGGACACGGTCGCCATGGCGCGGCGCAAGTTTCCCGGCGCGCCTGCCTCGCTTGACGCCTTGTGCCGCCGCTTTGGCATCGACAATTCCGCGCGCGAAAAGCACGGCGCGCTGTTAGATTGTGAATTGCTGGCAGAGGTGTATCTGGAATTGATCGGCGGCCGTCAGCCCGATTTTGTGCTGGCCACCGCAGCGGCTCAAACCGCCGCACACCAACGCGCCACCCAAGCGGGCCGCGCAAAGGCTCGTCCTAACCCGCTGGCTCCGCGCCTTACAGAAGAAGAACAGACCGCCCATCAGGCCTTCTTGGCCAAGATGGGCGATGCTGCGGTTTGGTTGAAACGCTCTTAGGCCGATGCTGCGGGCGTTGCTGCCGCCAACTGCGCACGGCGCGCCATTTCGCTGCGATACAGCGCCAAGAAATCGACATTGTCGATGTTCAGCGCAGGGAAGCCGCCATCTTGCGTGACGTCTGAAATGATCCGCCGCACGAAGGGGAACAACAGGCGCGGGCATTCGATCAGCAAGAATGGGTGCAACTGATCCGGCGGAACACCCTCGACAAAGAACACGCCACCATATTCCAGCTCCAGCACGAACAAAGTCTCGTTGTTGGCCTTGTTGGTCGAGGTGATTTTGAACTTGGCGATCACGTCATAGGTGTTTGCTTGCGGACGCTGACGGGCATCAAGGTTCACGCCCACCTGAATGTCGGGCTGAACCTCTGCGCTGCTGCTGCCCTTTTGGGCAACCACGTTTTCAAACGACAGGTCACGAATATATTGTGCCAGCGCTTGCATTTTCACCTGAGGCGCTGCCGCCCCGTTTTCAGTCTCGTTCTCGTCCGCCATGATAAGCCCCTGCAATTTTGATCACAGCGTTCCTAGCAGGGGTTCAGGGCTTGGTCCATCCTTAAGGCTTGTGCGATGCGATGGGTTGTGGGGTTACCTCGACGGCCTCTGCGTCAATCACATCATCTGTGGGGTCATGGTGCTGATGGCGCATGGCGTTTAGCCCGCCGTTTACCGCAGCCATGGTGGCGCGGCGCGTCAATTCGGCGATAATCCAGTTTTGCACCCAAGGAATAAGCAAAACCAGCCCCGCAAAATCGGTAAAAAAGCCCGGCAAAATCAGCAAAATCCCCGCAAGCGCGATGAGGGCCGCATGCGCCGCCGTGTTCACGCCTGCCCGCAAGGATTGCAGGTCGCTGAGCATATCGCCCACAAGGTTGCGCTTTTGCCGCCGGATCAGCCAAATGCCACAGACCGCACTGCCCAGAACCACGCTCCATGTCGCCAAAACGCCAATTTGCCCCCCAATTGTGGCAAAAAGCCCGATTTCGACCATTGTCCAAGCCAAAAACAGCCAAACCACGCGCATTTTCGCTGCTCCTTAATTCTTGTGGCCCCACAGGTGGACTTGGGCCCACCCAGCCCTTACATAAGCTTGAAGCCGCCCGACAACCACCCTTCAGATAGGTTTCTCATGAGCTCTGTACCGATCCAGCTTATCGTCCTCGCCGGGATCGCGATTTTCCTGATCCTCAAACTGCGCTCGGTTTTGGGAACGCGCGATGGCTATGAACCCACGGCCAATGCCCCCACCGCCAAATCTGGCACCAAGCTAGAGGTGATCGAAGGATCGCTTGATGATGACATCATCAACAACGTGGGCGATGATGCCTCACGCTCGGCCCTGTCGGCGATGAAGGGGGTCGAGCCTGACTTTTCAGTGACCGACTTCCTGAAAGGCGCGCGTGGCGCTTATGAGATGATCTTGATGGCCTTTGACAAAGGTGAGATTGACCGCATCCGCCCCTTTGTGGGCGACGAGGTCGAGCAAAGCTTTGACGCCGCCGTGGCGGACCGCACCGCGCGGGGGCTGACGGTGACGTCAAGCTTCGTGGGTCTGCGCGAAATGACGCTGGCTGCGGCAGAGTTTGACCCAACCACCAAGCGCGCCGAAATCTCGGTGCGGTTTGTGGGCGAAGTGATCCGTGCGGTGCGCGATGCTTCTGGCGCCGTGGTCGAGGGCAACGCCACCGCCATCCAGCGCGAGCGCGACACTTGGACCTTCTCGCGCGCCATGGGGGCTGGCGATCCGAACTGGCAACTGACAGACACCAGCGACTAAGCCTGAACACCCATGTCGCGCCGACGCACCCTGAAACCGGAAGAAGAGCAGCTTTGGCACGACGTGGCGCGCACCATTCGCCCCCTGTCCGAAGCCGCCTTGGCCCGTCTGCGCAAAGCAAAGCCGCTGCCCGTGCCAGAGGCGGCCCCAATCATGGGCCACGCTGACCCAGTCTCACACCCTAAACCGCATTTCGCAGCCTTTCGCTTGGGCGAAAAGGCCCGCCCGCTGCGATCCGCTGCCCATATCGCCCCCACGCCCGCCGAGGCGCTGGCCCAAGCGCCTTTGCAAATGGATGCGCGCAAACACGCCAAGATGACGCGCGGCAAACTAGAGCCTGAAGCCCGCATTGACCTGCACGGGATGACTATGGCCGAGGCGCATCCCGAACTGATCCGCTTTATCCTAAACGCCCAAACCGCTGGATTGCGGCTGGTGCTGGTGATTACCGGCAAGGGCAAACCCGCCGCCGATCACGGCCCCATCCCCACCCGCACCGGCGTGCTGCGCCATCAGGTGCCCCATTGGCTGCGCATGGCCCCGCTTGGCCCCGCCGTGCTGCAAGTGACGGAATCCCATTTAAAACACGGCGGCGGCGGGGCCTATTACGTTTACCTGCGCCGCAGGTAAGCCGCGCGGCATATATATATTTTGCTGAAAACGAAAAGGGCGCCCGAAGGCGCCCGTTTGTGAGGGTGTGCGGTCGATTAGATCGACGAATTGATCCAGTTTGCCAAGGCGGCCTTGGGCGCTGCGCCGACTTTGTTCGACACAACTTGACCGTCTTTGAACAAGAACAGCGACGGGATGCCGCGCACGCCCAAAGCGGCGGGGCTTTCGGGGTTTTCATCGACGTTCACTTTGACGATCTTGATCTTGCCGCCGTATTCCAGCGCCAGTTCTTCCAAAGCCGGGCCAATCTGGCGGCAGGGGCCGCACCATTCGGCCCAGAAATCGACGACGACGGGCACGGTGGACTGGCGCACTTCTTTGTCAAAGGTGGAATCGGTCACGGCAACGGTTGCGGCGCCCATGATATATCTCCTAGGGATTTCAGACTTAGAACTTATGAAGCCCAAGGCCCTGCGTCAAGGGTTGGTAACACCATCAATCGTAGTGCGCCCTAGGGCCGCCCGCAGGATATCGGGGCCAAGCCGCATCAAACTGGCGGTTTCGGTCCATAAGATCGCAAGGTGAATGGGCTGGGTGTAAAGCTGCTCCAGCATCAGCTGATAGGCCCCCATCTGGCGCAGAATGCCTTCAGGAACGGTTTCTGCGGTGGCGGGCACGGTGCGATTGCTTTTGAAATCGACCGCCAGCACATGGTCGGGCTGCACGATCAATCGGTCAATCGTGCCCAACAGGCGCTGGTCGCCCCAAGGGGCGGTTAGGGCCACTTCGGACAGGCCGGTTGTGAAGATGTGGTGCAGGTCGGGGTTGGTGAGAAGCGCCTTGGCTTGGTCATAAAGGTCGGGGAAGCCATCACCCAGCAGTCCCGCCGCCACCTGCGGCCACTGGCTGGGTGGGTGATCGGGCAAGTGTTGCAGCAACAAGTGCAGCGCCGTGCCGCGCGCTTTTGCCGCCTCGGTGTCTTCGCCCAATGCCCCCGCCAACGCCTTGGCCCCCCCGAGGTCTGAGGGGGATAGGACGGGGGCTGTCTTGGCTGGGTGTTCGGTTTGCAGGAACATCCAGTCCTCCGGCACAGGGTCGGCTGAGATGTGTGCTTGCGCTTGCTTGCTGGCGTCGGGCCAAGCGCCCGTCTGATGCCGCAGGCCATGAGGGGTCGGCGCGGATTCTAGCTTTGCCATCCCCTTGGCCACGATCATGTGCCAAGCACCGTCTTTCACGGCCTTGCCGTGCCCCGCCACAATCAGCCAGCACCGCGCCCGCGTCAGCGCCACATAGAGCAGGCGCAGGTTTTCTTCGGCCTCGCGTTGTTGCTTTTGAGCGCGCAAGGCGGCGATGGCGGGGGGGCTTTCGCCGCTGGGGGTTTTCCACAGCATTTGCCCATCGTCGTCCGCATACAGGGCATCGCGGTCGGTTGGAGAGCGATCTCCCGTATCGGGCAGGATCACGATTTCAGATTCCAGCCCCTTGGCCCCATGCACCGTCATCACGCGAATGCGCTGGCCCGACCCTTCGGCTTGGCGTTTGACCTGAACCGAGTCCGCCTCTAGCCAAGACAAAAACCCTGTCAGGCTGGGCACAGCGCCGCGTTCATAGGCCAGCGCTTGGTTCAACAGCTCGTCAATCGCATCCTCGGCCTCGGCCCCTAGACGGGTGATCAGGCGGTGGCGGCCATGATGGCGCACAAGGACGCGCTCCAATAGGTCATAGGGCCGCAGATAATCGACCTGATCGCGCAGGTCTTTCAGAAGGGCCACGGCGGGCAAATCCAACCCGCGTAGCTTTTCCCACAAATATCCCGTGCGGCCATGGGCGAGGGTGTAAAGTTCTTGCTCTGACACCCCGAATAGTGGAGAGCGCAGCACCGCCGCCAGCGACAGGTCATCCTCTGGCGTGGCCAAGAATGACAGCAGGCCAACCAGATCTTTGACCGCCATCTCCTCGCCCAGTTTCAGCCGATCGGCCCCTGCAATCGGCAGATCATGGGCTTTGCAGGCGCGGATGATTTCGGTGAACAGCGTGCTGCGGGTTTGCACCAGAATAAGAATATCACCAGCATGAACTGGGCGCGGGCCGTTGCGGGTGACGATCTGCGTACCTTCGGCCAAAAGGCGGCTGACTTCGGTTGCAATCTTATCGGCCAATTGGGCCACGGGATGGCTGGGGCGGATCAGATCGACGGGGTCTTCAAAGGGCGCTTCTTCCTTCACCTCGTCTGCTTCGATCCTGTCCCACAGATCGACCCGCCCCGGCAAATCAGGAAAACAGGCGCGATGGGCCACTTCGGCGCCCAAGGCTTCGGGCGGCAGATCGGCCAAGGCCGCGTCGACCACGTTGAGAATGGCGGGAGAGGAGCGGAACGAATAAAGCAGCGAGCGGTTTTGAAACATCTGCTGGGCGGCGGTGAATTTGCGGTCGAAGTGGTCCTGATTTTTATCAAAGGCCGCAACATCCGCGCCCTGAAACGAATAGATCGATTGCTTCTTGTCGCCCACCACAAACAAGGTCCGACCACCCGCACGCGCCCCCTCGCCCGAGGTGAATTCGTCTGTCAAATGTTTGATCACCAGCCACTGCTTGGGCGAAGTATCTTGCGCCTCGTCCACCAGCACATGGTCGATGCCGCCATCCAACCGAAACAGCACCCAAGCCGCGACGGACGGGTTTGACAGCAGCCCTTCGGCGCGGGCGATCAGGTCGTCAAAATCAAGTAGGCCTTGGGCTTCTTTGCGTTTGGCATAGATGGGCAGGAATTCGTGGGCAAAGGCATAAATCGCTTCGCTCATCGCGGCGGCTTGCAAGGTCAGGCGGCGCGGGCGGGCTGTTTCGACACGCTCCATCAGGGCATTCAGGCGCGGTATCAGGTCGGGGATGGTTTTGCGCGTGGCGGCGGTGGGGAAAGAGGTGAGTTTGGCCGAATAGGGATTTTTTGTTTTCTCCCCCGTCAGAAAAACATCCTCTAGCCCGATCAAGGCGGACAGATCGGCGGAGGAAAAGCGCAGCACAGAAAGTTTGCCGTGGGCCGTGACATCTTTGCTGCTGCCAGCCTTCAGTGCGGGCAGAAGGGTTGCGATAATCTCAGCCTCGTCGCCCAAAAACACATTTGCCAAAAGCTGCGCCTCGCTGTCATCAGGGCGCATTTGCAGCAGTTTGTGAACGGATGTTTTGAAACCTTCGGGGTGATAGGCCACCTCCTCCATCAGGGCGGTGAAATCTTCGCCCTTATAGACCATTGCCGCCCGATGCACCGCAGTGGGTGCCAGTGTTTCGGCCATTTCTTCCAAGATGTCTTGCCGCACCAACCGCGCGGCGCGGTCGTCCAGTTCTACAAAGTTGGGCGACACCCCCGCTTCCAGGGGAAAGCGGCGCAGAAGGCTGGCGCAGAAGCTGTGGATGGTCTGAATGCGCAAGCCACCCGGCGTTTCGATGGCGCGGGCGAACAGGCTGCGGGCGCGGGACATATCGGCGGGGTCGGGGGTATTCACCTCTCCCAATTCGGCCAAGGCTTGGGTCAGTTCGGCATCGGGCATCATGGCCCAAGCGCCAAGGCGCTGGAACAGACGGTTCTGCATCTCAGTCGCGGCAGCTTTGGTATAAGTCAGGCATAAGATGTGCTGCGGTTCGACCTGTTGCAGCAAAAGTCGCGCAACGCGGTCGGTCAGCACACGGGTTTTGCCCGATCCAGCATTGGCCGACAGCCATGTGGAGGCCGCGGGGTTGGCCGCGATCACTTGATCTTGGGTGGCATCAAGCGGGGTCATCTTGGCCTACCTTTATCGGAGTGGCGCGGTCGGTCATATCCCATTCACCAAAGCGGGCGAGATGGTCATAGTCACCGGGTGTGCGGGTATCAAACACCGCCCGCCGCGCGGTGTAGCCGGTATTTGGGTCTTGATAAGCCCTTATTAGAGCCACAAACCGCATCCAAAGCGTGTCAATCTCTTCTGTTGTCAGTTCGGTATCCACCGCCTGTTCACCTGACCCAAGCCCGATGTAGCTGATGGCAGACACCCGCATCAGCTGGCCGTCAAACCCGCCCCGCTCGGCCATGGCTGCGGCCAGATGCAGTTGCAGGTCTAGCGTGGTTTGCTGGGGTTTGCTGGGCGGCGTGCCTGTCTTGTAGTCGATCAGCACCACGCTGCCATCGGGCCTTTGGTCAATTCGGTCGGGCGTGCCCGTCAGGGTAAAGCCAGTATCGCCCACGGCCACCGCGCCCTTTTTTTCGGTCAACAGGGTTTGTCCGCCCCACTTTTCATCTTGCCGCAAAAAGTGATCCGCCGCGCGTTCCAACCGCGCCAACCATAGGGCGCGGGCCGAGGGGAACGGCGTCTCTTGCGCGAAAACCTCAGCCGCGATGGTCAGCAGGCGGGCGCGGGCGTCAAGCGCTGTCTCGCCCAGTGGCCGTTCGGTGACGAAGCGCTGCAGAATGCTGTGAATGGCAATGCCCCTGTCGCGCGCATCGGGTTGCGCGCGCAGGGGGTTCAGCGGTTTCAGGCGCAGGATATACTGCGCATAGGTTGCGTAAGGGTCGCGGATCAGAGTGCGGATTTTGGTCAGCGCCAAGCTGGTGGGCCGCGCGGCAACAGGTGGGCAAGGGCAGGGGCGCAAGGCGGGTTTCAGGCCCGCATCGGGCAGGGCCTGGGGTTGATCCACCGCAGCACTTCGCGCCAGCCAAACAGCGCCACGCGCCTCCATCTGTTCCAGCGCAAGCGGGCCGTTTTGCGGGGCCAAGCCGGCCATCAGGTTGCACAGGCGGTTCAGCCAGCGCGAGGGGACGGTTTCCGCCTCGGCATCGCGGAGCGCGCGCGACAAGATCACTTCGGGTGCGGCCACCGCTTGTTGGTAGTCATGCGCGGAAAGGCCAATCTGGCGTTCGGGTAAAAGCAACCCCGCATCCTTGCGCATCCTGCGGTTCAACCACGGGTCGGGCGCGGTGGCTGCAGGCCAAGTGCCCTCGTTCAATCCTGCCAGAATAACCAGATCCGCTGCGATTTCGCGCGCTTCCCGTGGGCCGTGGAACGACACCAAGGGGTGCCCCGTGACAGGGCTGCGCACCTCTTCGCGGGCGATCAGATTGTCAAACAGCATCCTGTAGTCCGAAGGCGACATCGCCCCCTCATGCCCCGCTTCGGCCTGCAAGAGGTCCATCACCTTGCGCGCCGCGATGCCGGGATCTTTGTCCCACAGGGCCCCCGCCCCTTGGTCGGCCACGCCCCGCGCCAAGGCCACGGCCACGGCAAGGTGGCGGCTGACGTGATCGCCAAGGCTTTGCGGCGCAGGGGCCAAAAGCTGCGTCAGAACCGCTGAAAGGCCCGCCCCCCAAGGCTTCGCAAGCGGCTCTTTGTGGGCATTGGCCCAGTCTTGCAGCGCTTGTGCCGTGGGAAAAGCGGGGCCGTGGCGGCGCAACTGCAGTTCCAGATCGCGCGTCAGCAGCAAGTGCTTGCCCCTGTCGGCCCCGCTGCCCGCCAAAGGGTGTTTCAGCAGCACGATCAGACCATCTGCCGTCACCGGCGCCTCAAAGGCGCGGGCGATGTGGCGCAGCAAGCGGCCGGGGGCTGAGAGAGCTAAGGGGCTGCCAGCGGAATCGTCGGGCAAGATGCCCCAGCGGTCCAACTGCGCCTCGACCCTGCGGGCAAGGCTGCGGTCAGGGGTGATCAGCGCTGCCTTTTGGTTGCGCGATATGGCGCGGCGCAAGATTAGGGCCAGCGCCAAAGCCTCTTGCCGAGGATTGGCGGCTTTGAGCAGGGTTAGATGCGCGGTGGAGGCAATCAGGTCGGGCAGGTCCTGCCCCTCGACCAGCCATTGATCCGTCACCGGCGCGGGGCGCAGCGACAGCGAGATCAGGCGGTTGCGGGCGGGGTCAGCGGGCGTGGTGGCGCGCCACGGTGTGATCTGCGCGGGGGTGATCTGCAACGCGTCCATCAGGCGGCGGAAGCGGTATTGGGGGTGATCCTCAAACGTCAGCGCATCTTCCATCCGCGCCCAGACCGAATCTGGCAGATCAAAGTCAAAGCCGGGCAGCACGACCATGCCTTGGTCCAAGCGCGCCACTGCGTGCATCAGCCTTGCCACCGGACCGCGTGATCCGGTGGAGCCTGCGATGATCACAGGCCCTTTCGGCGGTTGGGTGGCCCACAAAGCCGCCAACCGCTCTGCCGCCATGCGCGGGCGGGCGGGGCCATCTTGGGCCAGCATGAAGGGGGCAATGATCTGCAAGAATTGCTGGGTGCGCGCCCAATGTTCAGAATGGCCGGTGACATCAAGGGCTGAAAGCGCTTGTGCCACCACCCCTTCGTCGTGCATCTCATCCACCAGCAGGCCAAGGCTTTGCGCCAGATCGAACAGGGCGGCGCGGGGGGCAAGGTTGGGCTGTGTGGTGAGCAATCGTTCGATCAGGCGGGCCAGTTCCAACTGCCGCCCAAGGGCGCTTGGGGCCGCGGGCAAGTCTGACAGGATCGGGTGTTGGGCAAGGTCTGACAGCACCAAAAGACGGGGCAGGAAAGTGGCCGTGCCTTGGGCAAACGCCTCTGTCACGCGGCGGCGCATGCGCTGGCTGTTCAGGAATAGCGTGACTTGCGCCATGGCTTCGGGCGGTTGATCCGCAAAACGCTCGCGCAGACCGCGCACCAGTTCGGTGGCGAAATCGACACCGGGGGGCAGGGCGAATATGCTATCCATGCAGCAGGCTTTCGGCCAAGGGAATGGCTTCGGGGTGGCCCACATCGCACCATCCACCTTGGTGGAATACTCCGTACAGGCGGCCTTGGGCGATCATCTGGTCCCAGAGCAGGTTTAGCGAAAACGCCTGTTGGTTTATGGCGGCCAAGCCCTGCGTCTGTAAAATCTGCGCGCCCAGATAAATCGGCGCGGTAGAACCCTTGGCGCGCGACAACCGCCCCTGCCCATCCACCAAAAAGTCGCCCGCCCCCTTGTGCCCAAGCGCCTGATCTGGCGCTGACAGAAGCAGCAACCCATCCATCCGCGTGCTATCCCAAGCGGCGGCCAACTGCTCCAACGGGTTGGCACCCGTCCACACCGCGTCGGTGTTCAGCAGCATCACAGGGCCTGTCCCCAACAGCGGCAAAGCGGCGCGCAGGCCACCGCCGGTGTCAAGGATAGGATCCTCCCACGACAGGGCAATGTTTTGGCCTTGCAGGTGTTGGGCGATTTGATCGCCTCGGTAGTGCAGGTTGATCACGCGGCGCGAGACGCAAGGCGTGGCGGCGATATCCAGCGCATAGTCCAGCAAAGCCCGCCCCGCTACAGGAACCAGCGGCTTGGGCCGATCACGGGTTAGCGGGCCCATGCGGGTGCCAAAGCCTGCGGCGAAAAGCATCAGCGGGAAGGGCTGCATTGCGACCCCATCCTGTGCAGGGCTTCATCAGTCGGCGCGGGCAGAAAGCGGTCACAAACGGCGCGCAGGGGCGCTAGGGCGGGATGTGACAGGTTGCGTTGCAACTGCCCCCAAACACGCGGGATGAGGGTTAGATATTTGGGTTTGCCCCCGTCCAGACAAAGCCGTGCAAAGATGCCCAAAATCCGTAAGGACCGCAGCGCGCCAAGGGCGGCATAGCTGGCCTGAAACGCCGCCAGATCTAGCCCGCGCGCCGTGGCAAAGCGGGCGATCATCGCCGTCTCAATCTGGGGGGGAACATCGCGCCGCGCGTCTTGCAGCAAGGACACAAGATCATAGCCCGGTTGCCCCATTTGCGCCAATTGAAAGTCTAGCAGCCCCGCCCGTGCTATGCCGTTTCGGTCGGGCAGATGCAGCAGGTTTTCGGCGTGGTAATCGCGCAAGATCATCACGCGCGGGCCATCGGCCAGAAGGGTTAAGGTTTGCGCCAAGGCGGAAACAATCTCGGCGCGGCCTTGGGCTTGTCCGGTGACGGCCAGCACATACCAATCCGCCACAAGCCCCGCCGCATCGGCCCATTCTTGGGCTGACAGGTCGGGCAGATCAGCCGCTGCGGGGTGCGCTTGCAGGTGCAGCAGCACATCGGTGGCGGCTTCGTAAAGGCTGGGTTCCAGCGTGGGATCGGCGGCAATGGCGGCGGGGTAAAGGCCGTCACCCAGATCTTCGAGCAACAGAAAGCCTTGCCCAACATCTTGCGCAAGGATCTTGGGGGCCGAAAGGCCAAGCGCCAAAAGGTGCGCGTCAACCTTCACAAAATCCGCCACGGAATCGGCCTGACCGGGTGGGGCATCCATGAAAATCGCCGTGCCTTGCCCAAAAAGCCGCGTGTAAGAGCGGGTTGAAGCGTCTTGTGCCAAGGCATCGCGCCGCGCATCGCCCCAGCCCGCTTGCGCCAGAAAGGCATCCGCTTTCAGCGCGCGCAGCTGTGCCAAAAGTGTGGCGCCAAAACTGTCTGGCCGCGCGCCAAGCCAAATTTGCGCCACCCTTCCCTCGCCCTTGGGGTCAAGCCGCAGGCGGATCGGGTTTTCGGGCATATAAGCGCCCAACCGATCTGGCCATTCGATCAGGCAAATCGCGGCGTCAAAGGCCGTTTCCAGCCCCAGTTCATGCACCTCGTCGGGATGGGTCAGCCGATACAGGTCGGCGTGCCAGATGTCGGGCGTGCCCGGATAGGTTTGTACCAGCGTAAAGGTGGGGGAGGGCACCTCTTCAGCAGGGTCGCGCAGCGTGCGGATCAAGGCGCGGGCCAAGTGCGATTTGCCTGCGCCTATTGAGCCTTCCAGCAACAGACAATCCCCTGCGCCCAAAACATGTGCCAAGGCTTGGCCCAGTTGGGTCGTGTCAGCCTCGGTGGGCAGGTCTAGGGTGATCTGGGTCATGCGGTGACATTAGATCACCTTTCGCCCCAAGGGAATCCGCCAGTTACGCCCGTTTGCGCAGGGTGTCAGCTTCTGTCACCGCCTGTGGCCCCGCCTTTGCATCGCGCAAGCGAAATGCGGTCATGGTGGCGCCACCTGACAGAGGCGCAAAGCGACACTCTATCAACCGGCCATCCAACAGCCGCAATTCCGTCAGCCAAGGCGCGCGGTCGCCAGCGTTTGATGCGAAATCCTCAAGATCGGCCCAGATCGCGCTGGGCGCACACTGGGCGCGCCACAGCGCGGAAACGGATCGCAGGGTTTCCTCGGTTAAGGCTGTGTCAGGCGCTGCCTGCCACAACCGCGCATAGGCGGCGTTTGATATCACCAACTGTCCGGCGGCAGAGAAGACGGCGAAAGCCTCTTCCATCTCGTCCATCGCGGCTTGGCTCAACTCCAGAGCGGCGCGGTAGCGGCGGGTGCGCAGCATTTCGCCGGAAATATCTTCGATCATCAAGGCCACAGCCCCATTGGGATGCGGGCGGCCGATGACGCGGTAGGTTTGGCCACCGGGCAGGCTCCATGTTTCTTCATACAGGCCCGATGCGGCAGCGCGCTCCATCTCGGTCATCTGGCGGCGCCAGCTTCGGTAATCTTTCGGCTCGGGGATCATGTTGCGGTCGCGCATCCCGTCTAGCACCGACACCAAGGATGGTCGCATGGCCAGAAACTCGGCTGGAAGGCCGGTCAGATCCAAAAGCGCGGGGTTGAACAAGATCAACTGGCGGTCTTTGTCAAAGATCGCCAACCCAACATGCAGATGGGCAAAGGTTTTGGTCAACGTCGTCATAAAATCGCGCAGCGAAGTTTCCGCGTGCACGGCCTGATCAGCCAAGCAGGCAAAGGTCAGCCGATCTTCGCCTTGGGCAAAGCCGGTCAGGTCGTACCAAGCGGTCTTACCCTGCCGAGCGACCAGCTTTTGGCGTTGCCCTATGACGTTTTGTGCCGCTGCGTGGTGATCAAACAGGCGGGGCAGCGGCCATGTTAGATCTTGGCCCAATCCCAAAACATCGCTCGCCAGCAGCATATAGGCTGCATTGGCCCAGATGACGTCGCCATTGGCCCTTTCGCGCCACATTAAGAATGGCGCGTGTGCCACGGTGTCGCGCAACTGGTGCAGTTCGTCAGCCAAGGCGCGCTGTGCCATCAGGTCTTGATTGGTTGATGTGCCATGCTGGCTGGGGTCGGCCAGCACAAGGCGTGTCAACCCGCCCCGCAGATCAGCCTGCAAGACCAGCGGGCTGTCAGGGCTGAGGGTTGAGTGTAAGGTTACAGATCCCGCCTCGGCCAAGTGGGCCAGCTGGATATCCAGATCGCCAAAGTGCGGCGAAAGGCAGGCCGAAAGCCTAGCCCAAGCGGTGCCGGACGCTGGGCTTGTGGCCAAAAGGGCGCGGGCTGAAGGGCTGCTGTCAATCAAGGCCTGTCCGTCAAATAAGAACACGGCGGCGACATCTTCGGCAAATCGCGTCGCCGCCCAACGTTTGCTGCGCCGCTCGAATAAGACAATGGCCGCAATCGCTAGGGCCGCAGCTGCCAGCGCAATCGACACCAAGAAAAGTTCAACTGCCCAATTGCTTTGCATACCAATACCCCAACCGCCGCGGGCAAACTTACGGGGGGTTTGGTTGAGGAAGGATTAACGCGGTAAAGGCGAAAGGCGCAGGCATGAGGATGCGAGGAGCCGATGTTTTAAGAGCGCCATGATTTCGCCGTAATCGTTGATGTTTGCGGCAACAAGCCTGTGACGGAGTTTGTAATCACCCGCAGCGGTCCTGATCTATATGAGTTTGCAAATACTTCAGCAAAGCCCCTCGCCCTTTCGCATTGGGCGGATTATGTTGATAGCAGCGGGCCGATTTTTGCGGCTTAGCGCATCAAAATGGAGAGTCCGATGCCCAAGTTCTACGCCAGTGTCGCTGCCATTGCCTTGGCGGCCCTGCTTGGATGGCAAGGATACCGCGCCCTTCAGTCCCAAAGTGCGGACGCTTTTGCCGAATGCCGCAGCGG
>CAMAYO010000024.1 GCA_945862465.1 Pseudorhodobacter antarcticus
GCGAAACCTGCGCGCGTTACGCGCTGCGCTACAGCTTGGGCAACTTCGGAGGGGGCAGAGCTGCGAAATGATCCGTGGGCGGCCAACAGCACTTCCGCTTGGGCAACCGCGCGACCTTGGGCGGTTGCGGCTTCCTCAGCCAAAGTCACCACCAAATCCTGCACCCGCGCGTCTAAGCCAAACGGGGGAAGGTAGGCCCAGTCCACCGCCCCCGCCTCAACCATCCGGCGCGGAAGTTCGGTCATGGGAAACCAACCCCCCGCCATGAACATCGGGTACACCACACCCCGCGCACGGCCCGCCACCGCAGCGGCCAGCGCATCGGGCTTGGCCAGCGTGGCGCTTGCCACCCGCCAATCGGGCAAAAGCTCTGCCACTTTGGCCGCCAATAACGCCAAGGCCGCTTCCGCAGGCTCTGGGTCGCTAGGCTGTCCGTGGCTAACGATGAGGGCTTCTTTGATCATAGTCTCGCACCTAGGCCAGTCTTAGCCGCCGTCAAGCGGGGACAACCTTAGAGGCGATATACTGCGCGAATTCATAATTCGGTCGCTCCAGATGGCTGAGCGGCCCGGGGTTCGACATTCCTGCCACCAACCCGCGATAAACCTTTTCCACGCAGCCCTTGTCTTCGACATTCACCTCATCCAACAGCGCCTTAACCGCCGCCAGATTGGCAGGGGCCGAAGGGTCGGCCATCCAATCAGGGCTCATCCCACCGCCAAACAGCACATCAACCTGATCTGGGCCTTGCGGGGTCAGGGCGAGATACCAAAAATACCCCGGCGTCAGGGTGATCATCAGCGCGGGGTAGATGGCCAAAAGCCATGTGATGCGCCGATCATCGCCCTCAAGCGTGGTGTTTTTGGGATGGGCTAAGGCTAGGGGAACGGTGTCGTTCTTGACGATGTAGTGGTAGTTAAAGGCCAATGTGCCTTCTGGGCAGGTCATTTTCATCAAGTCGACCGTGCCGCCGATTGTGCCCGAATGGCAGACGGGCAGATGATAGCTTTCCATGAAATTCTCGGCCAGAACCTTCCAATTGGTGTTCCACCGAAAGGTCTCGCGAAAGGTTTCGACATAGGCGCCCATGTCCAGATGGCCTACCAACTTTTCGACATCGGCCAAAGCCACCTGTGGCGGCGGGGCTTCGAGGTTCATGGTCACCATGATCCAGCCCAACCAATTTTCCACCCGCACGGTGGGCAGGGCGATCTTGTCCTTACAAAACGCCTCATTCGCCGTCATGGCAGGCGCGCCGCGCAAGGTGCCGTCAAGGTTATAGGTCCAGGCGTGGTAGGGGCAGACGATGGCGCGCACATGGCCGCGCCCCTCTAGCAGGGTCGACATCCGGTGGCGGCAGACATTGGACATAGCACGCAACTGCCCATCGTGGTCGCGCAGCACGATGACGGGTTCGCCCGCAATCGTCATCGTCAGATAATCACCCGCCTCTTTCAGCCCATCCGCCCGCCCCGCGCAAAGCCAATCCTTGGCAAAGATTTGCTGCCGCTCCTGCACGGCAAAGTCAGGAGAGGTATAGACCGATTTGGGCATGGCATGGGCGCGCTCAAACGGCACAGCGACATTGGCGCGCAGTTCTTGAGCGGGGGATAGTGCAGGATCATAACGGGTCATGGATCACGCTGTTTTCAAACTTAAGCAAACCTAGGCATGATCCCCCAACCCGTCCCTGTCAAGAAACGACCGATTTCTCGCAAGGCGTTAGGATAAGCGCCCTTAAGCCCCCACAAACCGCCGCACAGGCGGAAATGCGTTCATATCTGAAAAGCGGCAAAAGGCGGGGGGATCAAGGTCAAGCACAGGAACACGGGCGGCAAAATCTGCGCCCATCTGCGCCAAGGCCCGCTCGTACAGGCCCAGCCCTTCTGCAGGAGGCCAGTGTTTTTGATAGGCCATTGTGGTGTGAAAGCCATAAGTCTGGTGAGCCGGTGTGCGAAAGCCCAGCGCGTCGGCCAAAGCATCGCGCCACGCGCGCGCATGGGCTTCATCTTGATCGGTCGCACCCGTCAGATGCAACCCCAGCGGTGTCACCTCGACCAAGCGCATCCGAAAAGGGGGGGGCGGAGTGAAGCCCGCCAGCTTGGCAGACATGGCTTGGGTCATGGTATCGATCGAGGCATCCAGCGGGAGATCGTCGGGCCAGTATCCGCGCGCGCGGCGGGTTTCGATCACGCCTTCAAAAACCGTCATGTGATAGCTTTGAATGGGCGTAAAGGCGAAAAGGTCGGCATGGGGCAAAGCCATCAGCGCGCTGCGCAAGTCGATCAGGGCGGCTTCGGTGGCTGACCCTGCGGTCACCTGCGCGACCACGGTGTTGCCATGCTCGGGCAAGAACTGCCCCTCGGCGTTAAATCGGCTGCCCAAGCGCGGGTTGGGGCCACCTGTCAAAAACGCATCTTGCCAAAGTGCCATCATCATCCCCCCGTTTGGCACAGTAGATGCACAGCGGGTAACAGGGCGGTGACGGATCAGGTCGGATAAGGCCAAGGCGCTTGGGAAAATGTGCCGCCGTCAACATAAAGCGTTTGCGCGGTGACAAAAGCAGCGGCGTCAGAGATCAGAAACAACATCGGCCCGACCAAATCCTGCGGTGTGCCAATGCGGCGCAACGGGGTGATGGGCGCCCAAGTGCCAGCGTAATCGCCTGCCTCAGATGCCGTGCGTTCCGTGGCGATGGCCCCGGGGGCGATGCAGTTTACGCGGATGCCGAAGGGGCCAAGCTCGCAAGCCGCAACCTTGGTGAACTGCTCGATCCCACCCTTTGAGGCGGTGTAATCCACCAGACGCGGAAAGGCGCGGGTGTTGCAACCTGACCCCAATGTTAAGATCGACCCGCCCTGCCCCGCCGCTTGCATGGCGCGGGCGGCGGTGCGGGTGTTTAAGAACGTGCCGCGCAGGTTGGTCGCCATCACACGGTCCCAATCGGCCACGTCAAGATCAGTTAGGCGCGACCATGTTTGGATGCCCGCATTGTTGACCAGCACCTGCGGCGCTGCCCCCGACCAATCGGCGGCTCGGGCGTGAAAGTCTAGCACCTGCGTTTCATCGCTCGCATCACTTTCCAACGCCATCGCCCTTGCGCCCAGCGCCTTAACCGCTGCCACCAGTGCTGCAGCCTCGTCCGCGGCGCCAAGATGGGTCAGCGCCACGTCATAGCCCGCCCCCGCCAGCCCCAAGACCAAATGCCGCCCAATAGCACTCGTGCCCGCCGTGATCAGTGCCAGTTTTGCCATGATGCGCCCCCCATATGGCGATGTTGTGAAAGATTACCTGCCCTCTGGCAAGCGGACAGGGCAGGATTTGGAAATTTGGGCAAGTATGAAAACGCTTGCGGCGCACCCCTTGGCCCGCAAGAGTGCTGAAAAAGGAGCCCGCCATGCCCGACCATCGCCCGCTGTATCCACCAATCACGCCCTATAAGACGGGGCGTTTGAAGGTATCAGACCTGCACGAGATTTATTACGAAGAGTGCGGCAATCCGGCTGGCAAACCCGTGGTCGTGCTGCACGGCGGGCCGGGGGGCGGGATTTCGCCATTTTTGCGCCAAGGCCATGATCCGGCGCGCTACCGGATCATCTCGTTTGATCAGCGCGGCTGCGGCCAATCCACCCCCTTTGCCAGCCTAGACCAGAACACCACATGGGATCTGGTCGCCGATATCGAAGCGCTGCGCGGGCATCTGGGGATTGATCGTTGGCAGGTGGCGGGCGGATCATGGGGATCAACGCTGGCCTTGGCCTATGCCGTCACGCATCCTGAGCGGGTCAGCGAACTCGTTCTGCGCGGCATTTTCATGATCCGACAGGAAGAGATCGACTGGTTTTATGAACTGGGTGGGGCGAGTTTTCTGTTCCCCGAAGCCTTCGCCGCCTATCAGGCGCCGATCCCAGCAGCCCAGCGCGGGGCTATGGTCGCAGCCTATCACCGCATCCTGACCGGCCCGCCCAGCCCAGCCCAAGACGCCGCCGCCCGCGCTTGGACCCTGTGGGAGGCGCGCACCCTTTCGCTGTTGCCCAACCCAGCACGGGAAGAGGCTTGGGACGATGGCCATTACGCCTTAGCCTTTGCCCGGATCGAGAACCACTATTTCCAGCACAAAGGCTTTTTCGCTAAAGACGGCTGGCTGCTCGCGCAAGCCCATAAGCTGCACGCCATTCCGGGCACAATCATCCACGGCCGCTATGACGCCTGCACGCCCGTACGCAATGCGGTCGATCTGGCGGCTCATTGGCCACAAGCCAGGCTGGTCATCGTGCCAGATGCGGGCCACACCGGTACCGAACCTGGCATTGCCGACGCCATAGTGCGGGCGACTGATCTTTATTCTGGGCTGTAAAGAGAAACTCATACCAAAGTTTCAGGCTTTTTCTGAAGCTTTGGCCGCAACCCTCGTCCAGCGGTTGACAAGAGCGCGCGAAAGTTGCCCACTTGGCCGATGATTGCATCGGGACTCAGACAGAAGCTCCGACATCTGTACTTCAAAACAACAATAACAGGGAGCTATCCATGTCATTCCTTCCCCTTGCCCGCAAGGCCGGTGCTGCGTCTTTGGCGGCATTGCTTTTGGGCGCTGCCCCCGCAGCCCTTATGGCAGCAACGCCTGCCGATACGCTGGTGGTCGCTGCTGCCATTGACGACATCGTATCTTTGGACCCGGCAGAAGCCTATGAATTCTCGGGCCTTGATGTCGTCAACAACACCTATGACGGTCTGGTCGAAATCAACCCCACGACACTGGCGCTGGAGCCTGGCTTGGCGGAAAGCTGGTCGGTTGCCGATGACGGCGTGACCTATACGTTCAAGATGAAAGCTGGCGTAACCTTTGCCTCGGGCAATCCGGTGACGGCAGAGGCTGCAGCCTATTCGCTGCAGCGCGCCGTGAAGGTCAACAAGACCCCGGCCTTCATTCTGAACCAGTTCGGCTGGACGGCTGAAAACGTCGACGCCATGATCACAGGCGCTGGCGACACGCTGACGCTGAAGGTCGACAAGCCTTTCGCGCCGACCTTCCTGTACAACTGCTTGACCGCAGGTGTGGCTTCGATCGTCGATGCCGAAACTGTCAAAACCCACGATGTGGGTGGCGACATGGCCAACGAGTGGCTCAAGAATAACTCGGCAGGAACCGGCGCTTATGTGCTGAAATCCTACAAGCCCAATGAAGGCGTGATCCTAGAGGCGCGTCCGGGCTACTGGCGCGGCGATGCGATCTTGAAAAACGTCTTCATCCAGCACATTCCCGAAGCCGCAACCGAGCGGTTGCAGATTGAAAAGGGTGACGTTGATATCGCCCGTGCCCTGACCCCCACCGATGTGGCAGGGCTTGAAGGCAATGCCGATGTCAGCGTTGTGACCGACGTGGGCGGTCAGGTCTATTACCTGTCGTTCAACCAAAAGAACGAGATGTATAAGAACGCCAAGTTCCTTGACGCAATGCGTTGGGCGATTGACTATCAAGGCATGGCCGACACGATCATGAAGGGCGCGGTTATCCCGCACCAATCCTTCTTGCCGCAGGGCTATCTGGGCGCACTTGACGATCTGCCCTATAGCCTCGACATCGAAAAGGCCAAAGCTTTGCTGGCGGAATCGGGTGTCAAAGACCCGGTTGTCACGCTCACCGTGCGCAACGCCGCTGACCGGATGGACATCTCGCAATCCATCCAGAACACCTTCGGCCAAGCTGGCATCAAGGTAGATCTGAAAGTTGGCGAAGGTGCGGAAGTGCTAAAAGACTACCGCGCCCGCCTGCATGACGCGACCTTGCAAACTTGGGGCCCGGATTATCCCGATCCGAACACCAACTCGTCCACCTTCGCGGAAAACCCCGACAACTCGGACGAAGCTGGCGCAACCGGCTATCTGGCATGGCGCAACGCTTACGATCCGGGTGCTATGACGGCAGCGTCGCAAGCGGCTGTGATGGAACGCGATCCGGAAAAGCGTAAAGTTATGTATGCGGACATCCAAAAGACGCACCGCGAAACCTCGCCCTTCATCTTGATGTTCCAACAGGCCCGCCAAACGGCCATGCGTTCGAACGTGCAGGGCTTCTATGCTGGTGGTGCTGTGGATGCGGCATCGTTCTGGCTTGTGACGAAGTAAGGACAAGCGCGCGCCGCTCACCCGGCGCGCGCAACCCCCATGGCCCCAGTAACCAGTGCCCAACCGTCCGACGCCGCCGCCCAATCCTCGGCGGCGCTGCGCTTTGCACGCCAAAGTGCAAACACGCTGTTCTCTTTGTTCATCACCTTTATCGGCCTTTTGGCCGTGACCTTTTTCATATCGCGCGTGATCCCGATTGATCCTGTGACGGCGATCTTGGGCGAGCGCGCCACGGGGGAGCAAATCGCCGCTTTGACCGAAAAGCTGGGCATGAACGACCCGCTTTGGCAACAGTTTGGCATCTATGTATGGGATGTGTTTCACGGCGATCTGGGCCAATCGGTACGCACCCGCGACCCCGTTTTAAACGAGATTGGCCGCTATTTCCCCGCCACGTTGGAACTGTCGACGCTGGGCATTCTGATCGGTGTTATCGTGGGCATTCCTGCGGGCGTTTTGGGGGCAACCAAGCCCGGATCGTGGCGCGATCTGTTTGTGCGCTTGGTGGGCCTTATGGGCTATTCCATGCCAGTGTTCTGGCTGGGCCTGATGGGCCTGTTGCTGTTTTATGGCGAACTGGGCTGGGTCGGCGGGCCGGGCCGCTTGGATTCGATGTACGAGATGATGATCGATATGACGGTGCCCCCCGTCACCCATATGATCCTGATCGACACGGCGTTGGCAGGCGAGTGGGATATGTTCTG
Source organism: Pseudorhodobacter antarcticus (assembly GCA_945862465.1). GTDB lineage: Bacteria > Pseudomonadota > Alphaproteobacteria > Rhodobacterales > Rhodobacteraceae > Stagnihabitans > Stagnihabitans antarcticus_A. The sequence continues at coordinate 6,831 of CAMAYO010000024.1, forward strand.
GAATGCACTGTCGCATATCATCCTGCCCGCTTCGCTGCTGGGGTATCTCTCGATGGCCTATATCTCGCGCATGACGCGGTCGTTCATGATGAATGAATTGGGCCAAGAATACATCACCACCGCGCGCGTAAAAGGCATGCCCGAACGCCGTGTGGTCTGGGTGCACGCCATGCGCAACGTGGCCGTGCCATTGATCACCGTGGTGGCCCTATCTTACGCCTATCTGCTGGAAGGCGCTGTTCTGACCGAGACGATCTTTGCTTGGCCAGGCCTTGGTCGCTACATCACCGATGCCCTGTTGGTGGCCGATATGCCTGCCGTTTTGGGCGGCACAATCGTGGTGGGGGCTGTTTACATCGGCATCAATATGCTGTCCGATTTCCTGTATCGCCTAGCCGACCCGAGGGCCAGATGACCGCTTTAAACGCTTGGCTTTTGGACCCGAACCCGAAATCCCGCCTGCAATCGCGGGCGGGGCAGACATGGCTGTCGTGGCTGCGCTTTCGCCGCAATCCCTTGGCGATGATCGGGTTGTTCATTTCCCTCACGCTGATCTTCATGTCAATCTTCGCGCCCTTGCTCGCCCCCTATGACCCGATCGTGCAATCTTTGCCCGACCGTTTGCTGCCGCCGCTGACCCCCGGCCATTGGATGGGCACCGACGACTTTGGCCGCGATATCTACAGCCGCCTTTTGTACGGCTCGCGCATCACGCTTTACATCGTGCTGCTGGTGATCCTGACAGCGCCCGTGGTGGGGCTGATCATTGGCACGGTGGCGGGCTATTTCGGCGGTTGGGTCGATGCGGTGTTGATGCGTATCACCGACATCTTTCTGGCCTTCCCCAAGTTGATCTTGGCGCTGGCCTTGGTGGCGGTGCTGGGGCCGGGAATGGTCAATGCGGTGCTGGCCATTGCGATCACCAGTTGGCCACCCTATGCCCGCGTGGCCCGCGCTGAAACGCTCACCGTGCGCAATTCGGATTATATCGCCGGCACGCGGTTGCAGGGTGCATCGGCGCTGAGGTTGATCTGGGGGCACGTGATGCCGATGTGCTTGCCCTCAGTCATCATCCGGGTGACGCTGGATATGGCGGGCGTGATTTTGACGGCGGCAGGTTTGGGCTTTTTGGGCTTGGGCGTGCAACCGCCCCTGCCGGAATGGGGCCTTATGATCTCGGCCGGACGCAAGTTTTTGTTTGAACAATGGTGGGTCGCCACCATGCCGGGGCTTGCAATTTTCATCGTCTCGCTGGGCTTCAACCTGCTGGGTGACGGCTTGCGCGATGTGCTTGACCCGCGGAGTGCGGGCAAATGACCCTGTTGTCCGTGAAGAACCTGCGCGTGACCTTTGACACCGAAACTGGCCCCGTGCAGGCCGTTCGGGGGGTGTCGTTTGATCTTGGCCGCGAAAGGCTGGGGATTGTGGGCGAATCCGGCTCTGGCAAGACCATGACAGGCCGCGCCGTGCTGCGCTTGATCCGCGCGCCGGGGCGGATTGAGGCGGACGCCATGACCTTTGACGGCCAAGACCTGATGGCCGCCTCGGAACCCGACCTGCGCGCCCTGCGCGGGCGGCGCATAGCCATGGTGATGCAAGACCCCAAATTCTCGCTCAACCCCGTTATGAAAGTTGGCGCACAGCTGATGGAGGGCCTGCGCCAACGCGACAATGCCCCGCGGGCCGAGGCGCGGGCCAAGGCCATCGCGGCCCTAGAAGCCGTGCAAATCCGCGATCCAGAGCGGGTGATGGACTCCTATCCTCACGAATTGTCCGGTGGCATGGGGCAACGGGTGATGATCGCCATGATGCTGATCCCCGACCCTGACCTGTTGATCGCCGATGAGCCCACCTCGGCCCTTGACGTCACTGTTCAGGCCGAAGTGCTGAACATCCTTGATGATCTGGTCAAAACGCGGGGCATGGGGCTGATCTTCATCTCGCATGATCTGCGGTTGGTGGCGCGGTTCTGTGATCGGGTGTTGGTGATGTATAAGGGCAAGATCGTGGAAGAACTGGCGGCCAAAGACCTGTTGCAGGCCAAGCATCCCTATACCCAAGGGCTGTTAAGCTGCCTGCCGCGCATTGGCGGATCGCGCGGCGCGCTGCCCGCGCTTGACCGCAACGCCGATTGGGCGCGCTGATATGGCCTTGATCGAGATTGAGAACCTGTCCGTCACCTTCGCAACCGCAGGCCGCAAGGTCCGCGCAGTGCAAGATGTGTCCTTCAAGGTCGAAGCGCAGCAAAGCTTTGGGCTGGTGGGCGAAAGTGGGTCAGGCAAATCGACCATCTTGCGCGCCATTTGCGGTATGGCCCCCATCACAGGCGGGCAGATCCGCATAGATGGCAAGCCCCTGCCCACCCCGCGCGGGCGCGCCTTTGCGGCGCAAGTGCAAATGGTGTTTCAAGACCCCTACGCCTCGCTGCACCCGCGCCACACGGTGGACAGGGTGCTGTCAGAACCGCTTGCGATCCACGGCCAAGGCGGGTCGGATGCCAAGATCGAACAGGCGCTGATCGACGTGGGCTTGCCCCCCGCCTTTCGCTTTCGCTATCCGCACCAATTGTCAGGCGGGCAACGGCAAAGGGTGGCGATTGCCCGCGCCTTGATGCTGCAACCGCAGATCTTGCTGCTCGATGAACCCACCTCGGCCCTTGATGCCTCGGTTCAGGCCGAAACGCTGAACCTGCTCTCGCGCCTACGCGCGGAACGCGGGCTGACCTTTGTGATGGTGTCGCACGATCTGGCCGTGATCGACCATATGTGCGACCGCGTGCTGGTGATGCAAAACGGCCAAGCGGTTGAAGAGTTGTCACGCGAAGCCCTTGCCAGTGCCGCCATGACAACCCCCTACGCCCGCGCCCTGTTCGCGGCGTCTGCCGACCGTATGCTGGAAGGCTGACCCATGCTTCTTTCCCCTTTCATATGTGCACAAATATCCCACGGGGGTCCGGGGGTGTGAAACCCCCGGTCCTGCCGCCAGCCAAAGGCTCGCCATGTTCCCAACGTTCGACGGTCACAACGACATTCTTCTGCGCCTGTTCAACGCCCCGCAAAACCGTGAGGCCATCTGGCTGACGGGCGAGGGCAAGGGCCACCTTGATCTGCCCCGCATGGCGCAGGGCGGCTTTGTCGGCGGGTTTTTTGCCATCTACATCCCCTCGCCCCCGCAAGAGGACGAGGATGGCATCGACTATCACCAGTTGATGGAAAACCCGCCCTACCGCCTACCCCTGCCCGCGCTGATCTCGGCCGAGGGGGCCCTGCCCACGGCTTGGGCCATGGCCAACCATATGCTGTGGATGGAACGCGCCTCGCAGGGCAAGTTCAAGATCGTCCGTTCCGTGGCCGAGATCCGCGCCAATATGGCGGCGGGGGTGATTTCGGGCATTTTGCATATGGAGGGGGCCGAGGCGATTGGCCCCGATCTGGATGCGCTTTACGGCTTTCACGCGATGGGCCTGCGCTCGCTTGGCCCCGTCTGGTCGCGCCCCACGATCTTTGGCCACGGCGTGCCTTTTGCATACCCATCGTCACCCGACACGGGCGGCGGGCTGACGGCAGCGGGCAAAAGACTGGTGACGGCCTGTAACGAGCTTAAGATCATGCTCGACCTCAGCCATATGACCGAAAAAGGCTTTGACGATGTGGCAACCCTGTCGACTGCCCCCCTCGTCGCCACCCATTCCAATGCCCATGCCATCACCCAATCCAGCCGCAACCTGACCGACCGCCAACTGGCCGTCGTCAAGGCATCCAACGGCATGGTGGGCTTAAACTTCGCCACCTCGTTCCTGCGCCGCGATGGCAAGCAATCGGCCGATATGGGCTGGGAAGATGTGTTGTCGCATCTTGACCACCTGATCACCCACTTAGGCGAAGACAACGTCGGCCTTGGGTCTGACTTTGACGGGGCAACCATCCCCCAAGGCATTGGCGATGTGGCTGGCCTGCCCGCCTTGCAGCAAGCCATGTTGGACCATCAATATGGCGAGGCTTTGGTCAAGAAACTGTGCTGCGACAACTGGCTGGCGCTGTTGGGCCGCACTTGGGGCGGATAAGCGCGTCGTCGCCTTAGTTCATCGGGGCCCCACCTTCGGCTTTGCGGCGGGCGACGTAATCGGCCAATGCTTCGGCTTTGGCTTCATCCAGCTTGGGTTCGTCATAAGCGGCGATGACCTCTTTCCAGATCCGGTTGGCGCGGCGCGGCGCTTCTTCGGACCCTTTTTCCAGCCAGTTGGGGTAATTGTCCCAGTTTGACAGCATGGGTTGGTGGAAGGCTGTTTGATAACTGCCCATGGTTTGCGCCGTGCCAAAGAAATGGCCGCCGGGGCCAGCCTCGGCAATTGCATCTAATCCCAAGGCGGCGTCATCGGTGGCCATGGGTTCCATCCACGCCTGCATCATTTGCAGCATCTCGGCATCTAGGATCAGCTTTTCATAGCTGGCCGTCAGCCCGCCGTGCATCCAGCCTGCTGCGTGTTCGATCAGATGCGCGCCGCCGGTGATAGCCCCCCACAGCGCCATCTGGCTTTCGTAAGCCGCCTGCGCATCGACCGCATTGGCCGCCGTAACATTGGAGGATCGAAATGGCACCCCGATCCGCCGCGCCAATTGGCCCGAGGCTTGCGCTGCCTTGGCATATTCCGGCGTACCAAACGCCGGCGCGCCAGAGCGCATATCAACATTCGAGGTGAAGCCGCCATACATCACCGGCACGCCCTTTTTCACGATCTGCGTTAGGCAAATGCCCGCCATCGCCTCGGCATGTTGCAGCACCAGCGCACCGGCGATGGACACAGGCGCCATGGCCCCTGCCAGCGTGAACGGGGTGATGACGTTGACCTGCCCGTGCGCGGCCATGGCGATCAAACCTTCTGCCATGGGCACATCAAGTTGCAGGGGCGAGTTGGTGTTGATGATGCCCAGCAAACTGAGCGGCAAATCTTCAGGCGCACAGCCGAACATGATCGCGGCCATTTCGATCCCATCCATCGTGCGGGCATGACCTAGGGTTTGGGTCTGCCAGCTTTTGTCCAGATAAGTGATCTGCGCCAAATACAGGTCCAGATGCCGTGTCGCGGCGGGCAGGTCCATCGGTTCAAACGGGCCACCACCTTCTTGGTGGATCACATTGATGCCTTGGATCAGTTTTAGAAATTCGCACAACTCGGCAAAGGTGCCATCGCGCCGCCCGCCGTCGATATCCATCACATAGGCAGGCCCGCCGACCGAGGTGAAGACCATATCCCGCCCGCCGATGCGCAAGGATTTGGCGGGGTTGCGGGCGGCGAGGGTGAAGGTTGGCGGAACGCTAGACAGCAATTCCATCACAAGATCGGGGTCAAGGCGAACCATCTCATCCGCCACCACCGCCCCCGCAGCCTGAAACAGCGCGCGGGCGGGGGGGTGCAGAACCTTGATGCCCGTGCTTGCCAGCAGCTTTAACGCAGCGTTGTGAATGGCTTCGACCTGATCGGTCGAGATCACCTCGACCGGCGCAATTCCCAGCGGCACTTGGCCAAAGGGGCGCTGGGGTGTGGCGGTAGAGCGTGGGCGTCTCATAGTACAGCACGGTGGGGCGGCAATTCGCGGCGCAGGGGTTGGGGGGCTTCGCCCAGTTCGCGGGCATAGGCATGGGCGGAATAGATCGCATCGGCCATTGACGAGGGCATTAAGCAATCCCCCACCCGCGCCAAAGACGCCACCCGCCCGACCAGCGCTTGATACAGCCCATCCACCGGCACACGGCCTGTCGCCAAGATCAGCGTGCCGCAGGGCACGGCGGGCAAGGCGCGACCTGTGTAAGCGCAGTCTGCCACCACCGCGCCATCGGCCCAGCCCGTGACATAACGCGCCACTTGCAGCTTAGCCCCCGCCTCAATCAGCCGTGCCTGAACGAAACCCTGCTCGTCGGTGTAGACCGTCCAAGCCGAGGCCATGTTTTGCGGCGTCACATAGGTGACGTCATGGCCCTGCCCCGCCAGCCGTTCCGCCAAGGCCCCTGCCATGAAATAATGCTCGTCGTCATAGATCACCACGGGGCCGCTGACCTTGGCCCCTGCAAAGATATCATCCGGCGTCAAAGCCCCTGCAAAGGCGCGCGGCGTCATGCCCAGCACGCCCACCCCGTCACGCCGCCAGACCGACCCCGTGGCCAGCACCACATGATCCGCGCCAAAGCCCGCCACATCATCAGCCGTCATGACGCTTTCAGGATACAGCGTCACGTTGGGCAGCTTGGCCAGCATCGTCAGGCGCCAATCGCGCACACGGCTCCAAGTTGCCAGCCCCGGCAAGGTGCTTTCGCGGTTGATCCGGCCCCCCGCTTGCCGTTCGGCAAAGGCCACTGAAACCTCCAGCCCGCGCCGCCCCAAACTCAGCGCCGCTTCAAGCCCGGCAGGGCCAGCGCCCACCACCAACACCTTATCGGGCGCATGGGGCGCAATCCGCTCTGGATGCCAGCCCTTGCGCCATTCTTCCCCCATCGTGGGGTTTTGCGTGCAGCGCAGACTGACGCCTTCGTTATTGGCCGCGCGGCAAATGTTGCAGCCAATACATTCGCGGATCTCATCCGCGCGCCCCTCACGAATTTTGGCGGGCAGGAAAGGGTCGGCAATCGAAGGGCGCGCTGCGCCGATGAAATCTTGGATCCCGGCCTTGATCTGAGCAACCATACGCTCGGGCGAGGTAAAGCGCCCGACCGACACCACAGGCTTGCCCGTCAGCCCTTTGACAAAGCGGATGTAATCCTCTTGGAACCCTTCGGGAGAAAAGCGGGCCGATTTGCTGTCGTTGCCCAAAGCGCCCGCCAAGTTCACATCCCACAGGTCGGGCAGGTCGGCCAGCATGGCGACGATGTCGCGGCCCTCGCCTTCGGCCGTGATGCCAAGGGGGCCGTGCAATTCATCTACCGCCATGCGCAGGGCGACAGCGCAGGTGTCCCCCACAGTCTCTTTGGTTTCCTCAATCATCTCGCGCAGCAACCGCACGCGGTTTTCCAACGATCCGCCATAGGCATCGCTGCGCTGGTTGGTGCGGCGGGATAGGAATTGGAAGGGCAGGTAATCGTGGCCGGCGTAGACATAAACAATGTCAAACCCCGCTCGCTTGGCGCGCAGGGCGGCGTCGCGCTGCCAGCTTCGAAATTCACGAATGTCTGACAGATCCATCGCCCGCGCCGCCGTGGGCAGATGATACAGTGCAGGTTGGCTTTGCGGGGCAATCGTGGGCAGTCGGGTTAAGCGGTTAGACGCATGGGCGCCGCCATGCCACAATTCCACCCCCGCCAACGATCCGTGGGCGTGGATGGCATCGGCGATGCTGGCCAAGGGGGCGACATCCTCTTCCCCCCAAAGGGTCAGATAGGCCGAAGGACTGTCATCCGACGTGGGGTGGATCGAGCAATACTCCGTGCACACCACCCCCCACCCGCCTTCGGCCTTCACCCCGCGCAAAGCAGTCGAGGCTTGCGGTCTTTGCCAGCCAAATCCCGTAGCATGGGGGGTTTGGTAAAACCGGTTCGGGGCGGTGACAGGCCCTATCTTAACCGGCTCGAACAAAATGGCATGGGCGGGATCCATCGGGCCTCCTGAAGCGGGCCAAGCGCCTGCTATACAAATGTTCAGCAAAAGCAGTGACCTGTCAAGCAAGCCCTGCGCAGCGGGCGGGCGCCTGAGGCGCTGGGCCTTCAAGGCGCGTCAAAGGCGCGCGCGCAATCTGCCTGCGCTCTGCAAACGGCCCCCTTTCGCCTTCGCCGCCGCCGTGCCACTCTATGCGGCACGGGGGTTCCATGTCCAAAATCATCATCTCTTGCGCCATCACAGGCTCTATCCACGTGCCAAGCCAATCGCCCTACCTGCCGGTAACAGCCGCGCAGATTGCGGCCTCGGCCATAGGGGCGGCTCAGGCCGGGGCTGCTATATTGCACTTGCACGCCCGCCACCCCGAAACGGGCCGCCCGTCGGCTGACCCTGTGCATTGGGCGGGCTTCTTGCCCGCGATCAAGGCGGGCACCGATGCCGTGGTGAACATGACAACGGGTGGGTCGGCTGTGATGACGCTGGACCAACGCCTTGCCGCCCCCAAGGCCAACGCGCCCGAGATGTGCAGCCTGAACATGGGGTCGATGAACTTTGCGCTCTACCCGATGATTGACCGGATTGCCCAGTTCAAGTACGACTGGGAAAAGCCCTTTCTAGAAAATTCCGACGATGTGGTGTTCAAAAACACACCGCGCGACATTGCCCATGTCTTGGCCGAAATGGGTCAAGCGCGCGGGGCAAGGTTTGAGTTTGAGTGTTACGATATCAGCCATCTGACGATGCTGAAGCATTTTGTCGATCGCGGACTGATCCAAGGGCCGCTGTTCTTGCAGTTCGTCTTTGGCGTGTTGGGTGGAATGCCGGCGGAACCCGAAATACTGACCCTTCTCAAACGCACCGCTGACCGGTTGTTTGGCGAAAGCTACCAGTTTTCCGTCCTCGCCGCTGGCCGCGCCCAGATCCCCATGGCGACGATGGCTGCGGCAATGGGCGGCCATGTGCGGGTCGGGCTTGAGGATAATCTCTACATCTCCAAGGGCGTTCTGGCCAAATCTAACGCCGAGCAGGTTGATCTGATCGGCGAAATCGTCACCCGCCTTGGCCGCACCATCGCCACGCCGGATGAGGCGCGGGCCATGCTGGGGCTGAAGGGCCGCGACAAGGTGGCTTTTTGAAGGAAGCGATCCGCCCCGTCATCCCCGCCGATCTGCCCCGCCTGCGCGCTTTGTTGCAGGCCTTGTCAGATGAAGATGGCGGAACCTACCAAGTGGGTTCTGAGCCCGCCCTTGCCCAAGCCCTCTTCGCCCCCGCCCCCCTGATCTTTGCCTTGATCGCCGACCAAGGCATGGCCTTTTACTACCCCGATTTCTCCACCCATCGTGGAGAACCTGGGGTCTATATCCAAGACCTCTACGTCACACCAAAGGCCCGTGGCACGGGCCTCGCCCGCGCCCTATTGGCCGCAGTGATGCGCCATCAAGGTTGGGGCGCGCAGTTCATGACGCTGGGCGTCAGCCCCGAAAATGCCGCCGCCATGAGGTTTTACGCCAAAACAGGCTTTACCCAGCGCGGCTACGAGATGATGATCCTTGAAGGTTCGCCCTTGAAAGACCTTGCATGATCACCTTCCACCACCCCGACCAACGCGCCCATGACCCCAAGTTCTTCCTGTCCTCGGGGGCTGCTCGGCCTTGCCCTGAACAACCCAGCCGCATTGATGCTTTGCTCGCAGGCGTCACCTCGCTTGGCCTGCCGGTGCAAGCCCCCGCCGATCATGGCATTGGCCCAATCGCCGCCATCCACCCGCAGCGCTATCTGACCTTTTTGCAAACCATCCACGCCCGCTGGCAACACATTCCCGGGGCAAGTACCGAGGTGATCCCCAACATCCACCCCGCCAACCGCACCGATGGCTACCCGCTCTCTGCCGTAGGGCAAGCGGGGTTTCACATGACCGACACGTCCTGCCCGATCAGCGCACAAACCTGGGAGGCGGCCTATGCCTCGGCCCAAGCGGCGATTGCGGGCAGCGAGGCAATCTTGCAGGGCGCGCGTCAGGCCTATGCGCTCTGCCGCCCCCCGGGCCACCACGCCTTTGCCGAGCTTGCGGGCGGGTTTTGCTATCTGAACAACACGGCGATTGCGGCGCAGCAACTTCTCCTTTCGGGTCGAAAAGTGGCCATCTTGGATGTTGACCTGCACCATGGCAACGGCACCCAAGGCATCTTCTACGACCGCCCAGATGTGTTGACGGTATCAATTCACGCCCATCCCGAACGCTACTACCCCTTCTTCTGGGGCTACCCTGACGAGCGCGGGACGGGGGCGGGCGTTGGGGCCAACCTAAACCTGTGCCTGCCCCGTGGCAGCGCGGATGACGCTTTCTTGCGCGAACTGGACCGTGCCCTGCAAGCTATCACCCTTTGGGGCGCCGACACGCTCGTGCTCGCACTTGGGCTTGATGCTTTTGCGGGCGATCCTTTTGCGGGCCTTGCCGTCACCACACCGGGCTTTGCCCAAATCGGCCGCGCCGTAGCTGGCCTTCACCTACCCACCCTGATCGTGCAAGAGGGCGGCTATCTTTGCCCCGAATTGGGCGAAAACCTCGCCGCTGTCCTAAATGCCTTCCTATGAAGTCTTTCATACGTGCCCAAGTATCCCGGGGTCCGGGGCAGCGCCCCGTCTTGTCCAGTTTAGGCTTTGCCCGCCCCAATCCCCCGAAAGGTAACCCTTGCGCCCATCAACACCCCTAAAGGGCATCGCCCTGATGCTGGCCGCCATGGCTATCTTGCCCGGCATTGACGTCTTGGCCAAGTTCTTGGGCCAAGAGGGTGTACCCGTGATGCAAATCGTCTGGGCGCGGCTGACCTTTGGGGCGCTGCTAGCCTTGCCCTTCGCCGCCCGCCACACCGGTTTGGGCGGCCTAATACCCGATCAACCCGGCATTCACACCTTGCGCGCCAGCCTTTTGATGGCGGCCACCTTCTTTTTCTTCTGCGCGTTGAAATACCTGCCCATCGCCGATGCTTTGGCGATCTTCTTTGTGCAACCACTGGTGCTGACTGCCCTGTCGCCGCTGATCTTGAAAGAAACGGTTGGCCCCCGCCGCTGGGCCGCCGTTTGCGTGGGTTTTGTTGGCACGTTGATCATCATCCGCCCCGGCATCACCGCGATCAACCCCGGCAGCTTGTTTGCCTTAGCCGCAGGCACCAGCCTTGCGCTGTATTTTTTGCTGACGCGACGCATATCTGGCCGCACCAAGGCTATCGTCACCACGTTTCACACCAACGCCTTGGGTTGCCTGCTCGCCTCGGTGCTCGTCATCTTTGTCTGGCAAACCCCCACCCTGTCGCAATGGGGCCAGTTCTTAGCCCTCGCTGCCATTGCCAACGTGGGCCACTACTTTATCGTGCGCGCCTATGACCATGCCGAGGCATCCTTGCTCGCCCCGCTCGCCTATACCGAGATGGTGACCTCCACTCTCATGGGCCTGATCTTCTTTGGCGACTTCCCCGATGAGTGGACCTTCTTAGGCGTGGCCATCCTAATCGCCTGTGCCATCTACATCTCGACACGCGGCCAAAAGACGCCTGCCTAAACGCTCCCCGCCCGCCTTGCCCTTTGCCAAAATACTCGCATGGGGCGCGGGGCGGCGGGCCTCCCCGCGGATCAAAGAGCACTTGGGCTGGGGGCCAAGAGGATTTCGACTGGGCCTGCGTCTGTCACCCGCCCAATCACCGCAGCCCCTGTATCCCCCTGTGCGTGCAACTGCGCGATCAAACTCTTTGCGTGATCCCAAGGCACGGATGCCAACAGCCCCCCACAGGTTTGCGGGTCAAACAGCAAGGCCCCGCGCGGGCTGGTGAGCCCTTCGCCGCGTATCCTGCCCAAAAGAGCGGCGCGGTTGGCGGGCGCGAGAGACGAGTGTTCCCCCAATGCCGCCAAAGCCTCGGCCCCCACCATCAGCGGCACTTGGTCCAGCCAAAGCTGCGCGCCCATGCCTGATGCCTCCATCATCTCCATCAAATGCCCCGCAAGACCAAATCCTGTGACATCGGTCATGGCATGCGCTTGAGAGGCCAAGATTTCAGAGGCTTGCGCCAAGGGGCGGCGCATTTGGGCAAAGCAAGCTGTGACCACTTCGCCCAGCATCAGGGGCGGCACTTGCGCCATGGCCATTTCGGCGGCGAGGATCGTGCCTGAGCCAAGCGGTTTGGTCAGGATCAGCGCATCCCCGCCCTTGGCCCCCGCCTTGGTAAGCGCCTGCTGGGCAAGGCCCGTCACCGTAAAGCCCAGCGTCAGTTCCGCCCCTTGGCTGGTATGTCCGCCCACCACATCGGCACCGGCCTTGGCAAAGACCTCGGCGGCGGCCCCCATCACCTCGGCCAAGGTGCGCGCCTGCAACGTGGGCGACAGGCGGGGCAGGATCACTTGCGCCAAAGCCACTTGCGGCGTGGCACCCATGGCCCAGATATCGCCCATGGCATGGATCGCGGTCAACTCGCCCATCAAGCGCGGGTCGCAGGTGAAGGTGCGCAGATGATCGGTGGTCATGACTTGCACCCCGTGATCGGTGCGCAAAATGGCGGCATCATCGCCTGCACCCGTCAGCACTTCGAGGCGTTGCGGGCGGGGCAAGGTTTGCATCATGGCTGTCAGCCCTTGTGACCCCACCTTGGCACCGCAACCGCCGCAAAGGGGCTTGTCGCCCAAAGCCTCAGCCAGCCCCAAAACAGCGGGTTCGGGTGGTTTAGGCGCGGGCATGGCAGGGTAATCGGCAAACTTGGCCATAAAGCGGCGGTCAATGCGGTCTTTCATCCGCCACAGCCAAGCCCCACCGCTGCGCAGACCCCATTTGTCGGCCAAAGCCGCACGATCGCCCAGCGAGATCAACTTGAGGTAATCGCGCTGTGGCTGAAAGCGTTGCAAGCCCTGCCCTGTCAGCGTGGCACGCAGATTGGCCAAAAGCACCGGTGCTGCGCGCACGGCATAGACCCCCGCCTTGGGGCGCGGCGCATGGGTCAGGTGGGCGCAATCGCCTGCGGCAAAGATCAACGGGTCGCAGGTGCGCAACTGCGCATCAACCGCGACAAAACCATCTGTCAGCGCCAGCCCCGTCGTTTGCACCCAATCCTGTGGCCGAGCCCCCGCCACTGTCAGGGTGAAATCCGATGCAAGGCAGCGCCCGTCTGACAAAACCACCGCCCCCGCCTCGGCCCGCAGGGGGCTCAGGTTGGACAGAACCTCCACCTCATAGGCCCTGAGCGCTGCCATCAGCCCCGCACGGCTGGCGGGCTGCATTTGCCCCAAAAGCTGCGCGCCTCGATCGACCAGCGTCACCTGAGGCTTAGCCCCCATCGCCCGCAAGCGATGGGCCGAGGCCAGCGCCAGTTCCACACCGCCAATCCCGCCACCAATCACCACCACACGGGGATGGGGCAAAGCCATGGCCACAAACGCCTCCCAGGCACGGGCATAATCGCCCAAGGGCTTGGCCGAGCGGGTGAAATCGGCAAATCCCGCCAAATCGGGCAAGTCCGAGGTGATGCCGATGTCGAGGCTTGCCAGATCATAGGGCAAGGGCGCCCGACCTTGCAGGATCACGGTTTGCGCATCGCGGTCGATGCCGATGGCACGGTCCAAAATCAACCTCGCACCGGCAAAGCGGGCCAGACGGACAAGGTCGATCATGATATCGGCGCGTTGATAATGCCCTGCGATCAGGCCGGGCAACATGCCGGTGTAGGGGGCTACCGGATCGGGGTTGATCAGTGTCAAACGCACGCCCGCCAAGGGCTTCATCGCCCACATCCGCGCCACCAAGGCATGGGTATGCCCGCCGCCGATCAGCACAAGGTCGCGTATCAGGGGCAGGTTTGGGTCTTGCATGGCGATGTGGTCCTTGGGCTGGGCCACCCTATCCCCTTGCGGGCAAACATGAAAGCGGGGGATGGCCGCGCAATCGTGCGGCCATATCCCTAGGACTGCACCTTCAGAACAATCTTGCCGATATGGTCCGGCGCTTCGATGCGCGCATGGGCTGCGGCGGCGTCAGTCAGGGGGAATTCGCTATCCAAAACGACCTTAACCTTGCCCGATGCCACCATGGGCCAAACATGCGCCTCAACCTCTGCCGCGATACGGGCCTTGGCGAGGTCGGATTGCGGGCGCAGAGTTGATCCAGTTAGGGTCAAGCGACGCATCATCAACTCGGCAAAGTTGACCTCGACCTTGGCGCCTTGCAGGAAGGCAATTTGCACCAACCGCCCATCATCGGCCAAACTGCGCAGGTTCTGTGGCAGATAGCTGCCGCCGACCATATCAAGGATCAGGTTCATACCACCCGCCTTGCGCAGAATTTGCGCCCAGTCTTGCGTGCGGTAGTTCAGGCCCATTTCTGCGCCCAACCCTTCACAGATGCGCACCTTGTCGTCGTTGCCCGCCGTGGCAAAGACCCGTGCCCCCAAGGCCTTGGCGATCTGAATGGCCGTAACCCCAATGCCAGAAGTGCCGCCATGGACCAAGAACCGATCACCCGCTTTCAGCCCGCCGCGCATCACCACATTCGACCACACGGTAAAGCAGGTTTCCGGCAGACAAGCCGCATCCCGCAGCGACAGGCCCTGCGGAATGGGTAAGGCGTGCGCCTCGGCACAGGCGGCATATTCGGCATAGCCGCCGCCGGGCAGCAGGGCGCAAACCAAGTCGCCCTCTTTGTAACGGGTGCATCCCGACCCCAAAGCCACGACCGTGCCCGAACATTCCAACCCCGGCAAAGGAGAGGCCCCAACCGGCGGCGCATAAGACCCCACCCGTTGCAAAGCATCGGGGCGGTTCACACCAGCATAGGCCAAACGGATGATAATCTGCCCATGGCTTGGCACTGGAACTGGCACATAGCAAGGTTGCAACACCTCTGGCCCGCCCGGTTCGGTGATCGCAATCGCGCGCATTTCATGCGACATCGTCATCATGGGCCCTTTCTGTGATAGCCGGGCAAATCCTGCGCAGCATTCGGCGCGCGGATGCGGTCAAAAAACGCCATAGGTCCCTCCATCAGCGCTTTGCCCAAAGGGTTGGCATTGAAACTGGCCTTGGCCTTTTCAAAGGCCATGACGTTGGCAATGCGGCGATCAAGGAACGCCCAAGTCGCCTCGTGATCAGGGCTGTCATCGCCCAGCCAATACAGCACTGTCGCGGCATACACCGCAGACAGCGTGGCGCGTTTGGAATACCAGTTCACATCGGACGAGGTGTCGCCCAAAGCCACCCAAATCGCATCCGCCGTGCCCCACAAAGCGCGCGCACCGTCGGCGGCATAAAGGGGCAGAGCAAACAGGGCCGTGCCACGCCGCACCACCTCGGCATCGGCGTCGGTCAGGCGCAGACGAACGGCCAAAGTCACGCGGTCGCGAAAACGCATAGATTGCAGATCGCGCGCCTGAAGCGCCGTCACCATCTGCGCATCACCCAAATGGTGATAGGCCAGCGCCAAATCCACCCCGCCACGCGGCACCAAGGCTTCCGCCTCGGCAAGCGACAGGCCCGAATCAGCCGCAGCCTCTGCCAAAGCGGCCTGTGACCAGCCGTCAAACGCCACATGCGGCAGGGCGGCATAAACCAGCTTTTCCAACGCTTTATCCATATCCGCCCCCATCCTCATCCCCGCCACCACCCAGAACTTGTGGACAAGCGACACAGCCTTTGCTAAGCGCATCCGGCCTGCACATCTAGTGCAACTCTAACTTAGGAAGGTGGTGACAACCACATGCAGGTCAGCGTCCGTGACAACAACGTCGAGCAAGCCCTTCGGGCTCTCAAGAAAAAGCTGCAGCGCGAAGGCGTGTTCCGCGAAATGAAGCTTAAGCAACATTTCGAGAAGCCCTCCGTCAAAAAAGCGCGCGAGCAAGCCGAAGCCGTCCGCCGCGCAAGGAAACTTGCGCGCAAGAAGCTTCAGCGTGAAGGCGGCGTTTAAGCTTTTGCTTGAACCTTGCTGGTCTTGAGCAAAGGCCGACGAAGCGAACACTGGGGCAGCCGTTGTGAAACGGGGCCCACCCGATTGACCCCCGTCCGCAAGGCCGGGGGTTTTTCTTTTGCCTCAGGCGTCTTTGCGAAACAACCAGCCTGTCAGAACCGCCGCGAGAACACCGCCCACCACCTCGGCCGCCAAGAATGACGGGGTGGCCGAGGGGATGATGCCCGATGGGGTGTTGGTCATGGACCGCGCGAGCAGCATGATCGGGTTGGCAAAACTGGTGGACGAGGTGAACCAATAGGCCGCCGTGATATAGCCGCCCACCAAGGCTGGCACATTGGCGCGGGCATGGATGCCGCCGAAGATCGTGAAGATCAGGCCAAAGGTCGCCACAGCTTCAGCCAAAACCTGCCCCTGCCCGCCGCGCACATGGGTCGAAACTTGCACCAGCGACAGGTCAAACATCGCATGGGTCAACACCAACCCCGCCAAAGCGCCCACAATCTGCGCCATCAGATAGGGCAACACCGCGCCCCAAGCCAGATCACGCCGCGCGGCCATGATCAGCGTCACCAAGGGGTTGAAATGGGCGCCCGACAAGGGCCCCAAAATGGTGATCAGCACAAACAACATGGCCCCCGTCACCAGCGCATTGGCGAGCAAAAGGACGCCCACATCCTGCGTCAGGGCCTGCGCCATGATCGCAGAGCCTATCACGGTTGCCACCAGCAGCGCCGTGCCCAGCGCCTCGGAGACGATAGCGCGGGGGGTCACTGGATGTTCTCCCCAATGTTTTTCAGGTGCGATTTCAGGCTCAGCGCATCAATCGTGGCCAAGGGCAAGGCGCAAAAGGCTTGGATGCGGCGCGCAAGTGAGGCATAGGTCGAAGCGAAGGCGACGGCCTTTTCGGCATCGGTTCCGGTGGCTGCGGCGGGGTCGGGCAGGCCCCAATGGGCGGTCATCGGTTGGCCGGGCCAATAGGGGCATTCTTCAGCTGCGGCGTTGTCGCAGACGGTGAAGACGAAATCCATCTTGGGCGCATCAGGAGTGGCAAACTCGTCCCAGCTTTTGGAACGAGCAAAGGACGTGTCGATCCCTTCGCGCTGCAACAGGCTGATCGCCAGCGGATGGGGATGGCCTGACGGGCGCGAGCCAGCCGAATAGGCGACAAAGCGACCCTTGCCCTCGCGATTCAAGACCGCCTCGGCCAAGATCGAGCGGGCAGAGTTGCCGGCACACAGGAACAATACGTTGAAGATTTTGGGGTCCATTTTTTCAGCCTTTATGTGTGATAAGGTCCAGCAAGGGCGCGCAGGCGTCGGGGTTACCGCCGCAGCAATCTTGCAACATCCAAGCCATCAGTCCGCGCAAACCCTCCATCTGCGCAGAATAGCGGATCGAGCGACCCTGCCGTTCTGCAGCAATCAGCCCTGCGCTTTCCAAAATGCTCAGATGGGTCGATAGGGTGTTTGGCTTCATCTCAAGCCGCAAGGCGATGTCGCCCGCCGCCAGCCCCGCCTCGCCCGTTTGCACCAGCAAACGAAACACCGTCAGCCGACTGGGCTGACCCAGCGCGTCAAAGGCGGCAAGGGCGTTTGGCATATCCATAATTCGGGAAATACCGAATCGATGTAACAGGCCTGTGACATCAAACCGCCAGTGCAGTCGTCTGCACCACGGTGCGCAGCGCGAAAGATGACTGCATCTGCCGCACGCCGGGCAAACGCGACAGAAAACGGCGGTGGATACGGGCGAAGTCTTCGGTGTCTTCGGCCATGATCTTGATCAGGTAATCCGCCGACCCCGCCATCAGGTGGCATTCCAGAATATCGGGCACCTTGGCCACCTCACGCTCGAACGCGTCCAGCAGGTCTTCGGCCTGACTTTGCAGGGTGATTTCGACAAAAACGATGGTGGGCTTGCCCATCTTGCGCGCATCCAGCAAGGCGACATAGGCGGCGATAAAACCGTCTTGTTCCAGTCGTTGCACACGGCGATGGCAGGCCGATGGCGACAGGTTCACCCGTTCAGACAATTCGGCATTGGTGACCCGTGAGTCTTTTTGCAGCACCCCCAGAATGCGGCGGTCGATTGCGTCAAGTGGATCGATCATGGGAAAATTTCTCGCTTTTAGTCGATAACTCGCAAGATATTACCATTTTTGCCCCTTTTCACTAGCAAAATCTCAACCCTTCTGCGCCGCACTTGCGCCAAACTGGCACCATCGGCCCCAAGGCCTCAAAGGGAGAGAGCACATGAAAATCGGTTGCCCAAAAGAGATTAAGCCGCAGGAATTCCGCGTCGGCATGACGCCGAACGCCGCGCGTGAGGCGGTGAACCGTGGCCATCAGGTCATGATCGAAACCCAAGCTGGTGTGGGCGCGGGCTTTACCGATGCCGATTATGTCGCCGCTGGTGCCAAGATCATTGGCACGGCCGAGGAACTCTTTGCCGCAGCCGAGATGATCGTAAAGGTCAAAGAGCCGCAGGCCGTTGAGCGTAAGCGTCTGCGCGACGGCCAGGTATTGTTCACCTATCTGCACTTGGCCCCCGATCCAGAACAAACCGCAGACCTGCTGGCCTGTGGTGTGACTGCCATTGCCTATGAAACCGTCACCGATGATCGGGGTGGCTTGCCTTTGCTGGCCCCCATGTCGGAAGTGGCCGGTCGTCTTTCACCGCAGGTGGGCGCTTGGACATTGCAAAAGGCCAATGGCGGGCGCGGTGTCTTGCTGGGCGGTGTGCCCGGTGTGCTGCCGGCCAAAGTTTTGGTGATTGGTGGCGGCGTGGTCGGCACGCATGCAGCCAAGGTTGCCGCTGGCATGGGCGCGGATGTGACCGTGCTAGACCGCTCGGTCAACCGCCTGCGCTATCTCGACGATGTTTTTGGCGGCCAGTTCAAGAATGGCTATGCCGATGCTGCCACCACGATCGATCTGGCCCGTCAGGCCGATCTGATCATTGGCGCGGTGCTGATCCCGGGCGCTGCTGCCCCCAAGCTGATCTCGCGCGCGCAGTTATCGGAACTGAAGCCGGGTGCGGCACTGGTGGATGTGGCGATTGACCAAGGCGGGTGCTTTGAAACCTCGCATGCCACGACCCACCAAGACCCGATCTATGAAGTTGACGGGATCATGCATTATTGCGTGGCCAATATGCCCGGCGCTGTAGCGCGCACTTCGACGCTGGCTTTGGGAAATGCGACCATGCCCTTTATGCTGGCCTTGGCCGACAAGGGCTGGCGCAAGGCTTGCGCGGATGACAAGCACCTGCTTGCGGGTCTGAACACCCATGCGGGCAAGTTGACCTATGCCGCTGTGGGCACAGCGCTTGGCCTGCCCACCATCGCGGCGGCAGATGCGCTGAAACTCTAATCCAGCTCCCGCAAAATCTATCCCAAGGGCGGTCTTCGGGCCGCCCTTGGCCATAATACATTTGGCACTTTCCTATCCCAAAGAATCTGACTATACGAACCTCGACTTCCCCCTGAAAACGAGAAGATCGCGGCCTAGGCCGCAGCCGTTTTCCCGGCGCGGGAAAGATTTGTTAAAGGAGTGATCCGATGTCCAAGCCGCTGATGTCCAAAGCCACCGCCGTCTGGCTGGTGGATAACACCACGCTCAGCTTCATCCAGATCGCGGATTTCTGCGGGATGCATGAACTGGAAGTGCAAGGCATCGCCGATGGCGATGTGGCGATTGGGGTCAAGGGCTTTGATCCCGTTTCCAACAACCAGCTTGACGCGATCGAGATCGAGCGGGCGCAGGCTGATCCAGCGTATAAGCTGAAGCTTAAGTTCAATCTTTCTGCCGTGGGCGAAGAAAAGCGTCGCGGGCCGCGCTATACGCCGCTGTCCAAGCGCCAAGATCGTCCGGCGGCGATCCTGTGGCTGGTCAAGTTTCATCCCGAATTGTCTGACGGGGCTGTGGGCAAGTTGGTCGGCACGACCAAACCCACAATCCAAGCCATCCGTGAACGCACCCATTGGAACATCGGCCAGATCACCCCGATTGACCCTGTGGCCTTGGGCCTGTGCAAACAGACCGAACTGGACGCTGCGGTGCAAGCTGCGGCCCGCAAGAAAGCCTCGGAAGGTGTTGTGATGTCAGATGACGAGCGGCGCAAGCTGGTCAGCACCTCGCAATCCTTGGAGATGACGGATGAGCCCAAGATGCCCTCGGGACTTGACGCCTTTAACCGCGCCGATGACCGCGCGCGCGAAGAAAAGCCCGCCGATTTCTCGGATGCGGAAAGCTTCTTCAACCTGCCGCAGGATGACGACGACGAGGATGACGAGATTTTGTAAGGGCTGGGCAGACGGGCTAGCTTTTATAATTTAAACAAGCCCGCAGCCATAGGCTGCGGGCTTTTTGCCAAGCCAAAGGCCAAGCCTTGCTGCGGCGGGCGCGGCGTGGTGTAAGTTCAAACGAATGCCCAAAGGGCCCCCATTTCCAAGCGGCGCGAGGTTGCCATGTCTGACCGGTCTTATCGTTTCACCCATGCGATCACCCGCAAACCCGCCGCCAGCATCATCAACGGGCTGCGCGCTGTTGATACCGGTGCGCCGTCCTTGGCGTTGATGGGCCAGCACCATGCCGATTACATCGCAGCCCTGCGTTCTACAGGTGCTGTGATTGTAGAACTGGATGCGGCAGAGGCCTTTCCGGATTCGGTCTTTGTCGAAGACACCGCCCTGTGCCTGCCCGAAGGGGCCGTGGTGATGCGCCCGGGTGCGCCCACCCGCTTGGGGGAAGCCGCCCTGATGGCCCCGCACCTGCAAGCGCTTTACGCCGATGTGCGCGTGATCAGCGGCGCGGACAGCTTCATTGAAGCGGGCGATATTCTGACAACCGAAACCGAGGTGCTGGTAGGACGATCAGCCCGCACCAATGGCGCGGGCATTGGCGAACTGGCCGCAAAAGTCGCCGCTTGGGGCCATGTGGTGCGCGAGGTGTTCACCCCGCCCGGCGTGCTACATTTCAAGACCGACTGCTCGCTTTTGGATGCCGAAACGATCCTGTCGACCGAACGCCTCGACGCCTCAGGCTGTTTCAAAGGCTACCGTGTGATCCACACTGCGGCGGGGGAAGAGGCTTGCGCCAATGCGATCCGCTTTAACGAACTGGTGCTGATGCCCGCAGGCTTTCCGCGCACCCGCGATAAACTGGTGGCTGCGGGGTATAGTGTGCGTGAGATCGGCAATTCTGAATGCGCCAAGTTGGATGGCGGAATGTCGTGCCTGTCGCTGCGCTTCTCGCCGCCCGTTTAAACGCCGCGCCGTGCGCGCAGTGCCGCGCCAATCGTGCCATCGTCGAGATAATCCAACTCGCCCCCAATGGGCACACCCTGCGCCAGCGAAGTGATGCGCACAGGCAAGCCGCCCAAAGCATCGGCAATGTAATGCGCGGTGGTTTGGCCATCGACCGTGGCATTCAGCGCCAAGATAATCTCGGCAATGCCATCTTGGGCGATCCGCTCGATCAGGGCGGGAATGCGCAACTCATCCGGCCCCACTTGATCCAGCGCTGACAAAGTGCCGCCAAGCACATGATAGCGCCCCTTGAATGCGCGCGAGCGTTCCATGGCCCAAAGGTCGGCCACATTCTCGACAATGCAAAGCTCGCCCACAACACGGGCCGGATCGGCGCAGATGGCGCAGATGTCCGCCGTGCCGATGTTGCCGCACCGCACACAATCGCGCGCCGACAGGGCCACCCCCGCCAAAGCTTGGGCTAGGGGGGCCATCAAACCCTCGCGCCGCTTCAACATCGCCAGCACCGCGCGGCGCGCAGACCTTGGCCCCAAGCCCGGCAAGCGGGACATCAGGTCAATCAGGGCTTCAATATCGCGTGGCGTGTCAGTCATAGCGTCCTTTGCAGTCCCAAAGCTGGGGGTCGCCTGCCCCTGAGGAAGTATTTGCCCCCTGTGCAGAGGTTAGAAGGGCAGTTTCAGATCGGGCGGCAAGCCCATCGATGCCGCAAGCTTGGCCATTTCTTGTTGGCTGCGCGCGGCAGCATTGGCTTGGGCATCGCGAATGGCGGCGATGATCAGGTCCTCGACCACCTCTTTTTCCGAAGCGACCAGAATATGGGGCGAAATATCAAGCCCCGTGATATCGCCCTTGGCCGTCACCCGCGCCTTGACCAGTCCCGCGCCAGCTTCGCCCAGCACGATGATATGGGCCAAATCTGCTTGAAGATCAGCCATCTTGCCCTGCATCTCTTGGGCGGCCTTCATCATCTTGGCCATATCGCCCAAGCCCGCCAAACCTTTCAGCATCGCGATCTCCTGTTGTTCTGGGGGTAGAGATAGGCAAGCGGCGGGGCGGGGGCAAGGGTTAGAGCGGGGTGGAATTTTCGCAGAAAATTCGTGACCCCAGCGATCAGCTTTCCTCGAACGGGTCCCATTCGTCATCCACCTCGGGCAGGGCCGAGGCAGCGGCCGTGGCGGCCATGGCTTCGGGGGTGCGAATCTCAGTGACCTTGGCCTTTGGGAAAGCGGCCATAATGGCTTGCACCAAGGGATTTGTCATGGCTGTCGCTTGGGCTTCGTTCAGCGCGCGATCGCGGGTTTCCAAGACAGTAGGCGCGCCCCCTGACGAGACAACCGAGACGCCCCAGCGCGTGCCAGTCCAGCTTTGTAAGCGTTGGCCAAGGCGGGCGGCCAGATCGGGGGCGGCATCCGACGTGGGTTCAAATTCGATCCTGCCCGGGGCGTAATGCACCAAGCGCAAGGTGGCTTCTACTTCGAACAGCAAGGTCATCTCGCGCTTGTCGCGGATCAGGGCTACGACTTGCTCAAAGGTTTGATACCGCGCATCAGGCGAGGCCTGCAGCGCCAGCGCCTGCCCGCCCTGCATCACCGGCCCCCGCATCGGGGCCGCAGGGGACAAGCGCATCATCGGGCCATGCGTCACCCCGCCACCCGCCGGCGCGCCGCCCGCGACAGGCCCTGTGGGCTGCACATTGCGCAAATGGCGCAGCAGGGTTTCAGGGTCTGGCAGGTCGGCGACATGGGTCAGGCGGATCACCGCCATCTCTGCCGCCATCATGGCGTTGGGGGCCAAGGCCACCTCTTCCAGCGCCTTCAGCAGCAACTGCCACATCCGTGACAGCGACCGCAGCGGCAAGCGCGCCGCCATATCCACCCCACGCGCGCGTTCGTCTGACGCCACCGTTGGATCATTAACGGCATCGGGCGTGATCTTGATCACCGAAATCCAATGCGTGATCTCTGCCAGATCGCGCAGCACGGCCAAGGGGTCGACCCCATCCGAATACTGCTCTGCCAACTCTCCCAAAGCCGCAGCTGCATCGCCGCGCATGATCATATCGAACAGGTCCAGCACCCGCCCACGATCGGCCAGCCCCAGCATGGCGCGCACCGCTTCGGCCTGCACCAACCCCGCGCCATTGGATATCGCCTGATCCAGCAACGAGGTCGCATCGCGCGCCGACCCTTCGGCGGCGCGAGTGATCAGCCCCAAGGCGGCTTCAGTCACCTCAGCGCCCTCACCTGCGGCGATCTTTTGCAGCAGGGCCACCATCACCTCAGGCTCGATCCGCTTCAGGTCAAATCGTTGGCAGCGTGACAGCACTGTCACGGGCACTTTGCGGATTTCTGTCGTGGCGAAGATGAACTTTACATGCTCGGGCGGTTCTTCCAGCGTTTTCAAAAGCGCGTTGAAGGCCGCCGTCGACAGCATATGCACTTCGTCGATGATATAGACTTTGTAGCGCGCCGAAGCCGCGCGGTAGCGCACCGAGTCAATAATCTCGCGAATATCTCCCACCCCTGTGCGCGAGGCGGCGTCCATCTCTAGCACGTCAACATGGCGGCCTTCGGCAATGGCGCGGCAAGGTTCGCACACAAGGCAAGGCTCGGTCGTAGGCCCGCCCGTGCCATCGGCGCCCACGCAGTTCAGCCCCTTGGCGATGATCCGTGCCGTGGTGGTCTTACCCGTGCCGCGAATGCCCGTCATGATAAAGGCATGGGCGATCCGGTCGGCCGAGAAGGCGTTCTTCAGCGTGCGCACCATCGCCTCTTGCCCGACAAGGTCGGCAAAGGTTTCGGGGCGGTATTTGCGCGCAAGGACGCGGTAGGCGGGATCGGGGGCGGTCATGGTGGCCTTTGGATTCGGGTTAAGGCAGACTAGGGCGGAAGCAGCCCAAGGTAAACCATCGCTGGACAAGGCCTCGCCCTGCCCTATTTGTGCAACATGGACCAAACACCGCCCCAGACGCCTCTGCCCGATGCCTTTAAATCTGCCATGCGCGGGTTTGTAGGGGCGTGTAGCTTGATTACCGTCGGCCAAGGCGAGGCGGCTAATGGGCTGGTTGTCACGACCGGCATTTCGCTTTCCGCTGAACCGCCGATGATCTTGGCCTGCATCAACCGCGCCTCGTCTTGCTGGCCGCTGTTGGGGCGGGAGCAGGTGTTTGGCTGGCAGGCCCTTGGTGCGGCCCATCAGCCCGTGGCAGAGCGGTTTTCAGGCCAAGGCGGCTTGCAAGGCCCCGCCCGCTATGCGGGGGCAGAGTGGGTGACCACCCTCTCAGGCGTGCGCTTGCTGGCCGATGCGCCCTTGGCCTTTGACTGCACCGTTGAAGATATGATCGACAGAGGCACGCATTCAATCGTGATCGGGCGCGTGATACAGATCAGAACGCAATCAGATGGCGGCGCGCTGCTGTATTGGGGCGGGCAGTATCGGATTTTGGACAAATAAGCTTTCCTTTCGTGATTGTGCTTGCCCCCACCTGCGGGCATGCCACACTTGGCGCATGACCCTCAAAAACTTTCCCTTCAATGCGCTGCATATCGGTCAGACGGCCGAGTTGCGCAGGCTTTGCACGACTGAAGATTTGTTTGTCTTTGCGGCCGCCACCGGCAATCACAACCCGATGCACCTGCCCGATCAGGATGTGAACGGCGACGGCAAGGCGGATACCACCGCCTCGGGCATCTTTTTGGCGGCGATGATTTCGGCGGTGCTGGGCAATGTCTTGCC
>CAMAYO010000025.1 GCA_945862465.1 Pseudorhodobacter antarcticus
ATGGTCAAATCGGCGTTGGTGAACCCCGTCACAGGCTCACTGAAAGTGAACGTGACCAACGAGGTTTCGCCCGCTGCAAGGGACGTGTCTGCAACCACGACCGTGACGGTTGGCCCCGCCGTATCGATGGCATGGTTATTACTGTCGGTTGAACCCACCCCTGTGTTTTGCGCAAGGTCCATAACCCCCGTCATATCGACTGTGATGACGTTTGTGGTATCAGCGGTCGCAGCGGTCGGGGTGAAGGTTGCGGTCCAAGTGATGCCGCTGTCGCTGCTGCTGACGGCGGACAGGGTACCGTTGGCAAATGTTATATCACTGTTGGTAAAGCCCGTCACTGCCTCACTGAAAGTGAACGTGACCAAGGAGGTTTCACCAGCGTTAAGCGTTGTGTCCGCAACCACAACTGTGACAGTTGGGCGCGTTGTATCAGCAGGGATCAGGGTTCCGGTTCCGATCCTGTATTCGTGCCAGCCAGCAGACAGGCCACCTGCGGCCGTGGTCAGATTAAAGGCAAAACCCATATAGGTGTCGGTGATAGAAGTTCCATCAGCCCCATTTTGCTCTAGATTGGCTATGTTGGAATCGGTGGTTCCCAAGCAGCTCGCGATACTCGAAATTGTGATAGCGCTTTGCTGTGACGGCCGCCCTAATAAAAAATTAGAACCGCCAGCGTTACCAAGGCCGTACCACCCCCCCCCCCCAGTGTTTTGTCTAAGCATTACTGTCGTTATAAAGCCAATTTCCATAGAGGCTGAGCATGTAGATGTCCCGAGGTACTCTTCACTGCTCTGCCCCTGAATGACGGCGACGGCCTGCTCTACTCCAGCGGTAAGACCAAGGGACGCCACAAGGGCAATCTTAAGCGAATGGCATATGGTACTAATGCGAGATGGTCGTTGCAAGGGCGCCAAAGTTTCTTGCCGTGCCGAACCACGCAGACACATTGAAGACCGGATGCCGCGCCAATGGCCCTTTAAAAGCGTGAAGAAATAAACCACCATAAGTCTCCGCAAAGTTTAAAAAGAATCGAAAGGAGTCAGCCTTATTTACTTATTTCTTGAGGGGTTCAAGCACCCGCCTTTGAAAATTAGGCTAACTTAAGGGTAAATAGAGCATCTTTGGCATAGTCGGCGGCTATTATCCGCAAGCAGCCCCAAACCCTCTGCCCAAACCCCCGCTAGACTTGCCCCTCTCTGGCGCTTAATCTGGACCTATCCTCAGGGGGAATGGCCATGCAGATTGCTTTGTCGGGAACCGTTCTTGTCAATGGAGCAGGGGCGCATCCCCATGCGCTGCGGCGGCTAAAGGATTGTTATCCCGACATTGATTGGCAAATGGGGCACAGCACCGATCGCCCGATGATCGATCTGCGCACCAATCCCCTGCGGGCCGAGGGCAGCTTTGCCATCACCGTCGACCCATCTGGCCCCGCACCGCGTGTCACGGTGGAAGGCGGCCCGTTTTCAGGGGTTATCTTTGGGGTCGAGGACGTGCTGTCTAAAGCAGGCCCTAATGCGGCGCGGTTTATGGTGGATACGGCGGGCACCACCCAAACCCCCGGCCTGACCTATCGCACCTTTTGGACATGGGATCATTCCACCAACTGGGAATTGTCGCAAGTTGGCCAGCAAGAGATTGGGGTGTTTAACCCCTATGGCAAGCCCCCCTCGGGCTTTTTGCGCGATTATAAGCGCTGCGTCGATTTTTGCAGCCAAAACAAAATTGCAGCCATTGTGATCTATGGCTTTTTGCGCGACCCGCATGGCGGGATTGAAGCGGCGCAAGACCTGTGCCGCTATGCCACCGAACGGGGTGTGCGGATTTTGCCGGGCATCGCGATTGGCTCCTACGGCGGGGTCTATTGGGAGGGGGAGCATAAATACAACCTCGCCGCATGGCTGCGTCAAAACCCGCAACACGCGGCCACTTTGGAAAAGGGCGTGGGCTTTCAAATCGCCGACCTTGCCTTTCCTTTGAACTTTCCGAAATCAGATTATACGCTTTCGGCGTGTCCTTCCGCGCCAGAAACCATGGCATGGATGGAAGAGGGGGTGGCTTGGCTGACCGAAACCTTTGACATCGGCGGCATCAACATTGAAGCGGGCGATTACGGCGTTTGCGGTTGCGCGCGCTGTGTTTCCCGCCGCGACAATGACCGCGAGGCGGCGCGCCGCCAAGATGTGCATGGCGATTACTGGTCGCATACCGATATGGCCGATAACTTCCCCCGCTTGTACCGCACCGCCAAGGCGCTAAAACCTGATCTTTGGATTTATTCTGAAATCCAGTGGGATAATCTGTTAGACCCCGTTGCTCATGACGCACAGCGCCGCTTGCCGCGCGGCGGTATTTACCAGCACACCACCAACCGCACCTATTGGGGCCGCATTCAGCAGGGCCTGACACGGTCTTATGTGGAGAGCCTGCCCACCCAACCCAATGTGCTGCGCTGCCAATTCGCCTGCCAGTGGAACGGGGATGAGCGGTCGGAACGCTATGCCCTGAACGCGCGGGTGCTGGCCGAGATGGCGCAGGTTTGCGCCCGTACGGGCATGACAGGGTTAACGATGTGGGGCGAACCGTCGCCGTTTCATGCCACGGTAGAACTGTCTTACTTGGCTTTCGCCCGCTTTAGCTGGAATCCGACGTTAAGCTTTGACGATTTTATCGCCCAAGATGCCGCCCCGCGTTTGGGGGGAGAGGAGGCTGCAAAGGCCTTCATCGCCATCGCTGAAGAATTGGACGGCGCGCAGGTGCTGCCCCTTGATCGTTTGGCGGCCCTGCACGCCAAAGCGGCCGCCCATCGCACAGGCGGAGAGGTTGGTCGCCGTTGGCTTAGCCTTGAAGATCAAATATCGCGTCGGCAGTTTATGGGCGCTTAAGGCGGGCCAAAGCCCTAAGGCCTTAGCCGCAAAGGCCATAACTGCGTATCTGGCGCCAAGACTTCATCGACGCTGCAGATGAAGGCATGTGTTTCGGCGTGATAGATCGTCAAACGCCGCCCCCAGCGTGTCTCTGGGGGAGAGGGCGTGATTTGGTACAAAACCCGATCCGTCAGGCGCACGGGAATTTCGAAATCTGCCAATAGCTGGCCGAATAAGACGTCGTCCCGCAGCAGCTGGTCTAGAAACTTGGCTGGCAACGCGGCTGCGGAAATTTCTAGCACAGCGTCTAAAATCTTTCCGCCGGATGCGATTTGAAAAATCGACGATCGGCGCGAAAAGCGGCCGCTTGCCTGATCCGTTTGGGTTTTGCGCACGCTTAGCGCGCCAAATTCCTGCGCCAAAATGGGCGTCATAAGGCCGTCATGGTCCAGCAAGCTGCGGCTATAGGGGGCCAAGGTCACAGATTTGGGCGGCTGGCTGGCGGTCATGGACGCGGGGCAATTCCTTAAGATCGACTGTGATCTGACCTGTTCGCCACCGTTTTGCAAGCCTTGGGTGGTGATGAACCGCGGGCCGCGCTGCCCCCTTGCGACAGTTTGCGACATAAGGTGAACCGATGCGACACGCCCGCCCCAAATCCACCATGATCCCGCGACATCCAAGGCGCAATTTGACCAAACCAAGCAAGAGGTTTGTTCCATGCACCGTCGTCAGTTCTTAAAATCGCTCGCCAGCCTACCGCTGGCCTATGCTGTCACCTCGCCCCTGCAAGGGGCCTTTGCGCAGACAGCGTCCTTTCCCACCACAGGCGGCTATCGCAGCCTGTTTCCCATGCTGCCCGCCGCCCAGTTTGCCGAAGAGGATTTGATCCGTCTCGCCAACGGCGCTGGCCCCGATTTGCCGGGCATGAGTGCTTCGGCCGAGATGTTGACCGATGCCAACGATCAACCGCTGCGCAACGAGGCGGGCGAGGTTATCTTATCGGCCACCCATGAAACCGAACTGGACGACGAGGAAAACTATGGTCTTCCTGCCGGTTTTACCTATCTGGGCCAATTTGCGGACCACGACATCACCTTTAAGGCCGACGATGCCTTTGCGGTGAAAGGGCAAGACGGGGTGAACCACCGCTCGGCCCGTTTCGATCTGGATTCGCTTTACGGGGCGGGGCCTGGTCTGCAGCCCTTCCTTTACAACGCCGATGGTCGCACTTTGGCGCGGGGGCGAGCCCTGACCCAAGGCGGCCGCCCCTCGGCCAGTTTTGATCACCCCCGCGTCGATGGCGTGGCGGTGATTGCTGACAAGCGCAACGATGAAAACGTGCTGGTCAGCCAGATGCATGGCGCTTTTGCCAGCTTTCACAACGCCTTGGCACAAGACCGCCCCAAGGCCAGCTTTGAAGAGTTGCGCCAGATGGTGACATGGCATTACCAGTGGATTCTTCTCACCGACTTTTTGCCGCGGCTGTGCGGGGAAAAGGCGATGCACCGCCTGCTGCCCGCTTTGGCCGATGGGCGCGGCCCCAACTGTGGGCGCAGCCGTCGCACGATCACCGCCGATCTGCGCCCGGGCGAGATGCCGTTAGAGTTTTCCGATGCCGCCTATCGTTTTGGCCATTCGGCCATCCGCTCGGTTTACCGGCTCAATGCGCAGATGACAGGCACCGCCGAAGAACAGCGCCGCAACCCCGCTGCCGCGGGCCGCAAGTTCATCTTTGCCGCTGTCGATCAGGCGGGCCTGAATGGCAACCGTGCTTTCCCTGAAGAATGGGCGATTGATTGGGGCCTGTTCTTTGAAACGCGCGGGCCAATGACCCCCGACCAAATCGCCTTGGGGGCGCAAAAGGTGCAGGCGTCCTATAAAATTGACACCAGCCTTGTGAACCCCTTGGCCTTTCTGCCCGAATTTTCGCAAAACGGCACGCCAGCGTCCAAAACCGCCGAAGGCTTTGCCAAGCCCAAGCCCGGCGCCATCGCAAATCTGGCGCTGCGCAATCTGATGCGTGGGCAGGCCAGCGGTCTGGCATCAGGCCAAGATGTGGCGCGTGCCATGGGCTACGAACCCCTGTCAGACAAAGATTTGATGGTGGGCAAAGCCACGGTCGATGGGCTGACCGAGAACCAGTCCATCACCGCCTATGGCGACAGTTTCAAAGGCCAAGCGCCGCTCTGGTTCTATGTGCTGGCCGAGGCGCAATATACATGGTGCAACCGTGCCCGTGCGCATGCTGGCGATGATTTTGCCAAAAACACTTTGCCCGGCCATTTGGGGCCTGTCGGCGGACAACTGGTGGCAGAAACCTTTGTGGCCCTCATGGAACTTGATCCCGACAGCGTTTTGCACGCCCCGCGAGATTGGCAGCCGCTTTATGGGCAGGGTTCACGCTTTGGCATGGTTGATTTGGTGCGCACCGCTGGCCTAGGGTAGGGCATGACACAGCGCCCCTGCATCTTGATTGTTGATGACGAAGCCTCGATCCGCGAGCCTTTGGTGGAATATTTGGCGCGCAACGAGCTTTTGCCCGTTGTCGCCGCCTCAGCCGCCGAGGCGCGGGTGCAATTGACGCTGCATCCGGTCGATCTGATCATTCTGGATATCATGATGCCGGGGGAAGACGGGCTGTCGCTGTGCCGCGATCTGCGCAGTAAGTCGGATGTGCCGATCATTCTGCTGACCGCGCGCACCGACGACATTGACCGGATCATTGGGCTGGAAATGGGGGCTGATGATTACATTGGCAAACCCTTTGCCCCGCGTGAGCTTTTGGCCCGCATTCGCGCCGTTTTGCGCCGCACGGGGGTGCGGGTGGCACCGGGGCAGGGGCGCAGGGTTTACGCCTTTGACAAATGGGTGGTGAACATCGACGAGCGGATCGTGACACGCTCGGACGGGGTCACTGTGCCCATGGGCGATGCCGAGTTTCGTTTGCTTGTGGCCTTTGTTTTGCACCCGCGCCATGTGCTGTCGCGCAACCAACTGCTGGATCTGGCCGATTCCAAAGAGGCCGATCTGTTTGATCGCAGCATCGACAACCGCGTTTTACGCTTGCGCCGCAAGATGGAAGACGACCCTGCCGAGCCTGTCTTTATCAAGACAGTGCGCAGCGGTGGCTATGTCTTTATGGCGGATGTGCGCAAACTGCCATGACGCAATCCCCCCCGTCTTGGCGCAACCGCCTGTCCGCTTTGCGCCCGCGCAGCCTTTACGCCCAAATGGCAATCGCCATAGCCGTGGCGCTCAGCGCGGCGCAGGGGGTCAATGTGGTGGTCTTGCTGAACGGCGAACAGTTAAGCCAAATCGGGCGCGTGGGCAGCTTGGCCGAGAGTTTTTGTTTTGAAGCCTTGACCGATGCCTTGCGCCAACCCGACCCAGCGGCCAAGGCAGGGCAGGGTGCGCCACCCCGCGATGCCTCGATGAGCTTGGAAACCGTCCCCTATGATCTGCGCGGTGTGCGCGGGCTAAGGCGTGATCCTGCTTTGGAAGATCGCGCCCAATCGGCGCTGCGCGACCATGGCGTCTTTGTTTATGACGTGCAGGCCGGAACCCGCTTTGCAACCCTGCGCACGGGTCAACCTGCCGCAGACAGAGCGAATGCCGCCCCGCCTCGGCCCATGACGCCAGTGGAAACCTTTATCGCCCTGCGCACAGGCCCGCAGAGCGATTGGTTGCGCTGTCGGGTGACCACGCTGACAGAGGAACGCTCGCTCAACCGCCGTGTGATCCTTGGCACTTTGATGCTTTACGCCTTGGTGCTGGGGTCTTTGTTGATCTTCACCCGTTGGTTGGTAATGCCCCTGTCGCGGCTGTCGCAAGCCGCTGCGCGCATGGGGCTTGGCCAAAGCGTCTTACCCGTGCCCACCAACGGCCCCGCCGAGATTGGTGCTGTGACGGAGGCGTTTAACGACATGAACGCTCGCATCACCCAAATGCTGTTGGACAAGGATGCCATCCTTGGCGCGCTTGGCCATGATCTGCGCACCCCGCTGACAGCACTTCGCATTAGGGCCGAGAATCTAGACCCCTCTGTCCCCCGCGACCGGATGATTGAGGCGGTCAATCACCTGACCCATATCGTCAATGGTATCCTTGATCTGTCCAAGATCGGGGGCAACAAAGAACCCGCCGTGCCCACCGACCTGACAGCGCTGATCACCACGATTGTCGAAGAGTTTGAAGACATGGGCGCGGATGTGCACCTTGTCGCAGGCCCGCGCTTTGATGCCACCCTGCGCCCGCATCTGTTCATGCGCCTGATCCGCAATTTGATCGAGAATGCCGTTAAATACGGAGCCTCTGCCAGCGTCAGCGTCACAGCCACCGCCACGGGCCTGTGCATCACCATCGACGATCAAGGCCCCGGTATTGCGCCTGATGTCGTGCAACGGCTGCTCAAACCCTTTGAACGGCTTGACGCCTCGCGCAACAGTGCAAGTGGCGGGTCAGGTTTGGGGCTGACGATTGCCCATATGATCGCCCAAGTGCATGGTGCAACCTTGCAGTTTGAAAACCGCCCACAGGGTGGGCTGCGCCTGTCAATCCTGCTGCCGCAGTAGGGGCCTTAGCGCCCCTTTAACGCCGCCTGAAAGGCGCTGAGTTCGGCTGCGGCCATCTTCACCACATGCTTATCCTCGGGATAGGCCGAGGAGGCCACATCGGCGATAAACTCTTTAAACGCCGCCACCCGTTCGGCCTGAAGCCTGTCATATTCGGCGGCGAAATTGCGGTAGACTTTGGAATGGCGCGGCATATGGCCGCGGTTCGTGCCCAAGATATCCTCGGCAAAGAGATACTGCGCATCGCAGCCCGCCCCCGCCCCCATCGACCATAAAAGGATGCCGACACGGCGGTTGATTTCGGTGGCCACTTCTTCTGGCACGACCTCGATCTCGACCGCAAAGGCGCCAGCGGCCTCATAGGCGCGGATCTCGTCCAGCAAGGCCAAGGCGCCCTTGGCCGTTTTGGCCACGGCCTTCATGCCCCCCGTCCATGTGGCGCGGCTTGGCACCAAGCCCACATGGCCCACCACGGGAATATGCTCGCGCGCGACATGTTCGACCGTGCCAAGCCCGCCCGAGCAATAGACCGCATCTGCCCCCGCATTCATGACACGGCAGGCCCACCGCAGGTAATCGTCACGGGTTCCCGCCTCGAGATGGGTTTGGCCCGTCATCGAAAACAGCGTCGGGGCCACTTCGCGGTAGCGCGGATGAGTGACCAGATGGTCGGGCACCGAGACAATGTCGATCCCCGCCTGTTCGGCGGCCTCGGCCTCTTCCAAATTCATCACGCGCAGCATGGTGTATTGACCCTTGCCCTTTTGGGCGCGCAGGTCGGCGATCGTGGGTTTTTTGCGGGCCATGGGGGCTCCTTAATGGCTGCTGCGGTCGATATTCAGGTTGTGGAATTCCTCGCGGTAAGGCCGCGCCGTGGCAGGCAGAACCTTGCGAAAGGCATATTCCGGATCGGTTTTTTGCCGTTTGAGCGAGGCGAACACCTCGCGGTAGCCATCCCAGATCGATGGGTTGGGCGGCGGTAGGTCGTTCTTGATCAAGTCGTGCAAGCGGGGCAGGGCGTGGTAGGGGATCATGGGGAACATATGATGTTCGACATGGTAGTTCATGTTCCAGTAAATGTAGCGGCTGATCGGGTTCATATAGACTGTGCGGGTGTTCAGCCGATGATCCAGCACGTTGTCGGCCAGACCTGCGTGCTGCAAATGGCCCGTCATCACCATGTGCCAACTGCCGTAAATGCGCGGCAGGCCGATCAAAAACAGCGGCAGCCACGAATGCATCCACAAAGCCAGCGCAATGGTTGCCAGATAAATCGCGATATGCGCCCGCGCGACCCAGATCGTCTTGCTCCATTCGCTGGAAGGGATGAAATCCTTTTCATCCGCCGTCAGATTGCCAGAGGCATTGCGCAGCAGCGTTTGCAGCGATTTGATCGACCCTATCACATCAAACAGCGCCAGAAAGTTCATCAAGGTTTTCGGCGGGCGCATCCACGCAATCTCGACATCGCGGCCGACGATATAGGTGTCGGTGTGGTGGCGCGCATGGCTCCACCGCCATGTCACGGGGTTACGCATCACCATGAAGCTGGCGATGTTATAGATCACATCGTTCATCCAAGCGGTGCGAAAGGCCGTGCCATGGCCGCATTCGTGCCAGCGGCTGTCGCAGGACGACCCGTAGATCACGCTGTAGACGAAAAAGAACGGCACACAGGCCCAAGTGCCCCAAAAGGCAATGCCACCCCAAGCGCCGCCTATCAGCAAGGCAAACCAGATCGCCGTGTCGCGCAGGGCAGGGCCATCTGTGCGTTTCATCAGGTCTTTCATCACGGCCCGCGGCACCTCGGAATGATACCATTCTGCCGAGGCGAGGCCAATTTCCACGGCCCGTCGCCCGTCTGCGCCCGTCAGGCTGTAATCGCGTTCTCCAACTGGGATGGCTGCTGCTGTCATCATCTTACCTATGCTGCGATTGGTCCAAAGTTTGGGGCGGTGGTCACCAGCCCCCGTCTATGCCGATGTTCTGCCCCGAAATCATCCGCGCCGCGTCTGACGCCAGAAAGACCGCAAGATTGGCCACATCTTCGGCCAGAATGCGGGTCTTTACGCTCTGATTTTTCAGGATAAAGCTGTTGTATTCAGAGAGCCTGTCGCCAAAGACACGGTCCTCAGCCTCAGATACCACAGCCCCCGGGGCTATTGCGTTCACTGTGATGCCATGCTGGCCCAACTCGCGTGCCAGCCCCTTGGTCAACCCCAACATCGCCCCTTTGGAGGCGACATAGGGCACAAAGCCGTCCCATTGCCCGTTCAGCGTCAACGAGGTCATGTTGATCACCCGTCCCCAGCCCTTGGCTTTCATCGCCGGCACACAGGCCCGCGTCAGCGCAAAAGTGGCCGAGGCATTCACCCGCAACTGCGTGTCATATTCCTCAAGCGTGAAATCCTGAAAGGGTTTGTTGATGATCAAGGCCGCGTTGTTGATCAAGATGTCAAAGGGGCCAGCGGCGGCAACCTTGGCTTCCACGCTGCCTAAATCGTTCAGGTCCACCCCAAGCCACCCATGCCCCTGTGGAGGGGCCAGATCGGGGCGATCCAACACCGTCACGCGCGCGCCTGCAGCGGCAAGGCCTGCCACGAAGGCAGTCCCAATCGACCCCAAGCCGCCCGTCACAAGGGCATGTTTTCCTGACAATGTCCCCTTGGTCATGGTTTACAGTTTTTCCGACACTTCCTCGATCGAGGTTTCCGAGACGGGCTTGTCCAGCACGATCTGCCCCAAGGCCATAGCGACAATCCGGTCGCAGCAGGCAAAGACATGGTGCATATTGTGGCTGATAAAGACACTGGTCACGCCTTGTTCTTTCAGGCCCTTCACAAATCCAATCACCTTGGCGGTTTCTTTGACCGACAGGTGGTTGGTGGGCTCGTCCAAGATCATGACTTTGGATTTGAAATGCATCGCGCGGGCAATCGCCACACCCTGCCTTTGCCCGCCCGACAATTCGCCCACCAAAGCATCTGGTGAGCGCAGATGCAGGTCGACATCGGCGATGGCCTTGACCGACTCTTCGCGCATCTTCTGTTCATCCAGAATGCCAAAGCCGCCGATCGACCATTTCAGCGGTTCGCGTCCGATAAAGACGTTGCGCGAAATGGTCATCAGGGGAACCATCGAGTTGTATTGATAGATCGTCTCGATCCCAAGGCGCATGGAATCCTTGGGGTTGCGGATATCGACCTCTTGGCCTTCCAGCAGGATCTCCCCCTCGTCCTGACGATGTAGGCCGGACAAGATGTTGATCAGCGTGGATTTGCCCGCGCCATTGTCGCCAACCAGACCCAAGGCCTGACCCTTTTCGATCTTCAGGCTGACGCCCTTCAGGGCATGAACCCCCGAATACCATTTGTGCAGATTGCGGGTTTCGATGATGGGGGTGCTCATTTATCCGTCTCCACTTGCATGGCCCGTCCACGGCGGCGCAACCAAGCGTTGCCCACCACGGCGAAGATGGTCAAAGCGCCAATGGCAAATTTGAACCAGTTGGAATCGATCTGTGACATGACCATGCCGTTGTCGATCACGCGGATCAACGTGGCCCCGATAAGCCCCCCGATGATGGACCCGATCCCCCCCATAAGCGAGGTCCCGCCAATTACCGCCGCAGCCACGGCTTGCAACTCCATCCCCTCGCCCAGGGCTGGCAGGAAAGAGTTCAAGCGCAACGATTGAATCATTCCAGCAAAACCCGCCAGAACCGAGCAGATCATGAAACAAGCGATCTTCACCTTGCCACTGGGAATGCCCATGGCAGCCGCCGCAGGCAAAAATCCCCCCGTGGCCCGCACCCAGTTGCCAAAGTTTGTCTTGGCCAAAAGCAGGCTGATCAGCACCGCAATCGCCACAAACCAAATGACGGACGCGCGGATCAATCCGCCGTCATCAACAAAGCCAGTAAAAATCCAGCTTGGCACCTGACCCGGTTTGATGCGTGGGGGAAAGCCCCCAGATACCACGACCGTCATGGACCGCGCCATGAACATCATCCCCAAGGTCGTGATGAACGAGGGGATGTCAAACTTGATCGTGATCCAGCCGTTGATAAATCCGATAAAGGCGCAAAGAGCCAAACCCAATAAGATCGCCAGCCAAAAGGGCACACCCGCCACAACCAATACGGCCATCGTCATCGGCATCAGCGCAAAGACCGATCCGACCGACAGGTCAAACTCGCCACAGATCATAAGCAGGGTAACTCCCACTGCGACCAAGGCTGTTTCGGGCAAAAGACCCATAACCCCGCGCACGTTGTCAATCGACAAGAAAACCGCACCCGATAGGATTTGGAAGAACACAATCAACAGCACCAACAGCAAGGTGCTGGCAAGCTCTGGCTTTTGCAAAGCGAGTTTAAAAAGGCGCTTCATCCGTCGGGGCTCCTTTGGTTAAAAGTCGGCTGGCGCAGAGGATATCCCTGCGCCAGCCTTGGTCAAATATTTAACGCAGGCCCTTTTCGGAGAGGTCGCGCACGGCGGCCACATCCTTGGGGTAAACCAGCGCTTCACCGGTGTTGATGTCGACCGGCGACAGGCCAACGGTCTTGGACAGATACACCATCATGACAGGCATAAAGCCCTGTTCGTAGGGCTGCTGGTCAACTTCCACTTGGATATAGCCCGAGTCCATCTCGTCCAGAACGATCGGAACCAAGTCGAAACCGCCAAGCAAGACCTTGCCCGGCTCGATGCCGCGATCACGCAGAACGCCTGCGACGCCCGCATGCCAGAAGCCCGTGTCAAAGTAGGCGTTGGTTTCAGGATGCGCGCTGAGATAAGCGCCAACGCGGTCGGCCACGACAGCCAGATCAAGACCCGAGTCGATCTTTTCATAGGTGATGGCGCGGTCGGGATTGGCTTTGATCTGCTCGTCCAAGAAGTTGGTGACACCCAAAGCGCGGGTTTCCGACCAGTTTTGGCCGGGGCCAGAAACGCCGACCAGCACGTGGATCGGGCCTTCTGCGGGCATATTCGCCCACTGCGCACGGGCCAAACCATAGCCTGCAGGTTCAAAACCTTGACCGACAAAAGCCTGGCGAGCGTTGCCCGCAGCGCCTTCAAGATCGTCCACGTTGGACGAGATCACGACCACACCCGCATCACGCGCGCGCTGGATGACGTCGTCAAACGCCGTGTTGTCGATGATCGAGGTGATCAGCGCATCAGGCTGGCGGGCCAAAGCGGCTTCCATGTTGGCAACCTGCTCGGCGATTGAGCCGTCGGTTTGCACATAGACCATCTGGCAGGTGGCACCAACCTTGGCGCAGGCATCCTCATAGCCCTTCTGCACTGCTTGCCAGAAGGTGTTCGAGGCGCCCGAGTGCACCGTGAACACAATGTCCAGCGGGTCTTGTGCCATGGCGGCGGTAGAGACGGTCGACAAAAGCGCAGCGATAGCAAGTCCTTTTAGTTTCTTCATCTTATGCTCCTCCCATGAAGCAGGTTGCGGTCGGTTCAGACCGTGGTTGCATCGGACCGAAGTCGCGACGTGGTGAAGGCCCGATCCAGATCGGGATGCAATTCCATCCCAAGACCTGCTCCGGGCGGAACAGTGATCATCCCGCCTTTGACCTCGGGCAAAGCCGTGACCAAATCGCGGTACCAAGTGCGGTAAAAGGCGCGCACGCTTTCTTGCACCAAAGCATTGGGTGCGTTCAGCGACAGGTGGGTGCTGGCGCATAGGACCACAGGGCCTGTGCAATCGTGCGGCGCGATGGGCAAATGCCACGCCTCGGCCATCGAGGCGATCTTGCGCGCCTCTGACAAGCCACCGCACCATGACAGGTCCAGCATCACAACGCCCGCAGCGCCAGTTTCCAAAAGGTCGCGAAAGCCCCAGCGCGTGGCAAGGGTTTCGGAGGCCGAGATGGGCGCAGGCGACAGATCGGCATAGCGCTTCAGGCTGCTCAGACTGTCCATCTTGATCGGGTCTTCGTGCCAAAAAGTTTGATAGGGCGTCAGCGCCTTGGCAATTTGCAAAGCGGGCAGCAGTTGCCACATCGAGTGGAACTCGACCATGATATCCATCTTATCGCCTACAGCGCGGCGAATTTTCTCAAACGGCTCCAAAGCTTTGCGCAAATCAGGGCCAGAGATATACTGCCCCCGTGATGCTTCGGCAGCGCGGTCAAAGGGCCAGATTTTCATGGCCGTGATACCCTCTTCCAGCAAGGAATGGGCCAACTCGTCCGCGCGGTTCATAAAGCCGTTCAGATCGTCATACTGCGGGCTGTCGCCGATGCCGTAATTGGCGGTCACTTGGCCGGTCGTTTTCTTGACGTATTCGGTGCCCGCACAGGTGTTATAGGTGCGAATTTCGCGGCGGGTAAAGCCGCCGAGCAGCTGGGCTATGGGCTGACCCGTGGCCTTGCCAAACAGATCCCACAGCGCGATGTCAAAGGCCGAATTGCCCCGCATTTCCGCCCCCGAAGAGCGAAAGCCCAAATACCCCACCAGATCAGCCGCCAATCGGTCAATTTCAAGCGGGTCGCGGCCAATCACGCGGGGGGCTATGTATTCATGCACATGGGCTTCCACCGTGGCCGCCCCGAAAAAGGTTTCGCCCAAGCCCACCAGCCCCTGATCGGTATGCACCTGCAGCCAGATCAAGTTCGGCCTTTCGGCCACGCGGATGGTTTCAAGGGCTGTGATTTTCATGACATCCCCGCCGTCAGCAGGGCGCGCACGCTTTCGTCAAAATGTAGGCTCATCAACTCCACCGCTTTCAGCGGATCGCTGGCGGCCACGGCGCGGGCCATGTCGACATGGGTTTGCACCATCAAATCGCGCGCGGCCTGGGTGGGGCGGGTCTTCCAGCCCATGGGCCAAGTTTGCCGCGTAATCCCTTGAAAAGACCCAATCAACAGCGAATAAACCGGATTGCGCGAGGCTTGGGCCAAGGCCGTGTGAAAGGCCAGATCATATTCCATAAGCTGGGCAGGATCGCCCAAACTGGCCTTCATCTGCCCCGCAAGGTGCAAAATTTCGGCCGCCTCTTCATCCGTTCGGCGGATGGCGGCAAGGGTGACAATCCGCGTTTCGATGGTGCGGCGCACATCATAGATTTGGTGGATGTTGATCTGATCGGTATGCACGCCGTGCTCGATCATCAGTGACATGGCCCCGTGGTCAATCTGCGCCACTGTGGCGCGCTTGCCCGTTGCCAGTTCAATGATCCGCATCGCAGCAAGCGAGCGAAACGCCTCACGCACCACGGTGCGCGATACGTTCAATTCTTTGGACAGCAGCGCTTCGGAGGGCAGCTTGTCGCCGGGCATCAGATAGCGTTCGCGAATATGGCGCGAAATAGCGCCAATCGCATCGCCCACCAGACTCGCGCTGTGGATTTGATCCAAACCGATACTCCCCCAACCTGTCAGACAGGTTTTGCTTGAAATAGGTGTAAAGGCCGCGCATCCTTTCTGTCAACGGATTCGTGAGAGGCGAAAATGGGCGGCCAATTGGTCCTGCAAGCCTGCGATGTGGTGGGCGAAAGCGCGGTATGGGATGACCGGCGCGGGCGCTTGGTTTGGGTTGATATCATCGGGCGGCGGGTGCAGGCCTTTGACCCTGTCACGGGCGAACACACCCTCTGGCCGCTGCACGGCAGGCCAACATCCATAGGGCTTCGGGCCGATGGCGGGGCGATCTTGGGGATGGAACGGCAGATTTGCCTTTGGGATTGGCACGGCGAACCCATACCTGTGGCCGAAGTAGAGCCTGACCTGCCCGCCAACCGCCTGAACGAAGGTGTGGTGGGGCCTGATGGGGCCTTTTGGGTGGGCACGATGCTGAACAACATAGCCGCCGACGATAGCCCCCGCGATATCCCCCATGCCACGGGCAAGATCTATCGCTACACCACGGCGGGCGGGGTGCAGTGTGTTTCTGGCGAAGCCTTTGGCATTACCAACACGCTGGCCTTTCCCGACCCGCACCACCTGATCACCGCCGACACGTTGGCCAATACGCTTTACCGCTATGATATTGGGGCGGGGGGGCAGCTTTCGAGGCGCAAAGTTTTGCAAACGGGCTTTGCGCGGGGCTTTCCCGATGGGTCCTGCCTTGACGCTCAAGGCAGGCTTTGGACGGCAAGGGTGGCGGGGGGCGCTTGCCTAACCTGCCTTGCGCCCGACGGCACAATCGACGCCGTGGTCGATTTGCCCTGTCTCTGGCCCACTAGTTGCGCCTTTGGCGGGCCAGATTTGGCCACGCTTTACGTCACCTCGGCCCGCTTTACCCTGTCGGGCGATCATCTGGCCGCACACCCGCACGAAGGGGGCCTTTTCGCGCTGGATGTCGGCGCGCGCGGACTTGCCCCTTACCGGTTCGGAGAAACCCCATGAAAATTGTTGACCTGCGCGCCACCACGGTGGCCGTGCCGCTGGAAGCCCCGCTGCGCCATGCCAATGGCGCGCATTGGGGCCGCTTTATCCGCACTATCGTGGAGGTGGTCTGCGACAACGGTGTGGTGGGCTTGGGGGAAATGGGCGGCGGCGGTGCTTCGGCCGAGGCGGCGGTGATGGGGCTAAAGCCCTATGTGCTGGGCCACGACCCGCTGCAGTTGGAACAGCTTCGCTGGAAGATCATGAACCCGGTGGGCAGCCTGTACAACGCCCGCGCGCAACTGCACGCAGCGGTCGAGATGGCCTGTATGGATGCGGCGGGCAAGGGCTTGGGCATCCGCGCTTGTGACCTGCTGGGCGGCGCGCTGCGCGAGGAAATTCCCTTTGCATCCTACCTGTTCTTTCGCCACCGCAATGCCGCCACGGGGGCTGGCGGTGAAACCACGGCGGACGAGATCGTGGCCCATGCCATCGACCTGAAAACCAAACACGGCTTCACCACACACAAGCTGAAAGCCGGCGTCTTTCCCCCCGCGCATGAGATTGAAGTTTACCGCGCCTTGGCCGCAGCCTTTCCCACCGATCGTTTGCGGATTGATCCCAATTCCGTCTGGACAGTGGAAGAAGCGATCCATGTGGGCCGCGCGATCCTTGATCTGAACAACGATTATTTCGAAGATCCCTGCTGGGGGCTGGAGGGTATGCGCCGCCTGCGCCAATTCGTGCCCATCCCCACGGCCACCAATGCGGTCGTGGTCAACTTTGAACAGCTGGCGCAATCCATCCGGCAAGACCTGATCGACGTTGTCTTGCTGGACACCACCTTTTGGGGCGGCCTGCGGCAGGCCCATAAGGCGGGGACGGTGCTGGAAACCTTTCAATACGGCGCTTCGGTGCATTCGTCGGGGGAACTGGGGATCCAATTAGCCTCGATGCTGCATCTGGGCGCGTCTTTGCCCAACATCGGCTTTGCGGCAGACGCGCATTATCACCATTTAACCGACGACATCATCAAGGGTGGGCCGTTTCGCTATAAGAACGGCTCCATCGCCCTGCCCAAGGGGCCGGGCCTTGGGGTAGAGCTGGACCGCGACAAGATGGCCGAATACGCCGAGCATTTCCGCCGCTTGGGGGGCTATGCCTATGACCGCGATCCGGCGCGACCGAACTGGTATTCGGTTTTCCCCGAGCGCAACTTTGCCAACCCCGCCGATGGGGCTATGGCACTGTAACAGCCTTTACACAGCACGGTCGATTCGCGTGCTAAGGTGGATCAAGCTTTCCGACGATTTGACCCCCGCCATAGCGCCGATCTGGTCCAGCACATCATCCAAGGCCGCCGTGTTGGAGGCCGCCAGTTGCAGCAACAGATCAAACCGCCCCGAGGTGGTAAAAACCCGCTCCACCTCGGCAATCGCCTTTAAGCGCGACAAAATCGCTGCCTGTCCGCGCGGCTCAATCGTCAGC
Organism: Pseudorhodobacter antarcticus; assembly: GCA_945862465.1. Lineage (GTDB taxonomy): Bacteria > Pseudomonadota > Alphaproteobacteria > Rhodobacterales > Rhodobacteraceae > Stagnihabitans > Stagnihabitans antarcticus_A. Next base: position 17,274 of record CAMAYO010000025.1, read on the forward strand.
AAAACCGACGCCCGCAGTCGCCCCTGCCGCGCCTCTTCGCCCAGCTTTAGCGTGTAGCCCGCGATGACGCCCCCCGTCTCAAGCCGCTCAAGCCGCGCTTGAATGGTGGACCGCGCCACCTTTAGCCGGCGCGCCAAAGTCGCCACAGACGTGCGTGCATCGGCACTGAGCAGCCCGATGATGCCGCGATCGAGGTCATCCATACAATATGCCTTCCTTTTTCGTCATTATGCCGAAGTTTTCAGACAAATATATAGTTTTGTTCGGTGAAGTTGTCACGCATATGCAGCATCCTACGTTGCAGGAAAAGGGCGGCTCATACGCACCTGGCCTGGTTGGAAAAACCGAGCTTGTGCCGAGGCCGACCTGTCCATTTTATGGCAACGGGGAGGGACAAGCATCTTGTTGGCAGAAAGGAATACGCCGATGGGACTGTCCAAAACGATCTGGACCAATCCGACCGAATACCTGCGCAATCAGCAGCCGGAAAATCCGGTGCTGTTTTTTGCGCCCCAGGCCGTGCAGGCGACCGCGCGTCGTTTTCTGCAAGGATTTCCGGGCCTTGTGACCTATGCGGTCAAGTCTAACCCTTCGGAAGAAGTGGTTGAAAACCTGATTGCGGCGGGTGTGAAGGGGTTTGACTGCGCCTCGCCGTTTGAGATTGACCTGATCCGCCGCTTGGATCCGGATGCAGCGATCCATTACCACAACCCTGTCCGCTCGCGCGCTGAGATTGCCTTTGCGATTGACCGCAACGTTACCTCTTGGTCGGTCGATAGCCGCAGCGAATTGGCCAAGTTGATCGAACTGGTGCCTGCCAAAGGCTGCGAGATTTCTGTGCGCTTCAAACTGCCGGTCGAAGGCGCTGCTTACAACTTTGGCGCGAAGTTTGGCGCGACAGCAGAAGTGGCGGCGGAATTGCTCAAGACCGTGGCGGATGCGGGCTTTGTGCCCTCAATCACCTTCCACCCCGGCACGCAATGCACCGATCCGGAAGCTTGGGCGTCGTACATCCGCGAAGCGGCGGTGATTGCGCGCAGTGCTGGCGTCAAGATTGCCCGTCTGAACGTGGGCGGCGGCTTCCCCAACAACCGCGTTGACGGGGAAAGCGTTGATCTGCACGCGATCTTCGAGACGATTGACCGTGTGACGGCTGAAAGCTTTGGCGCAATTCGTCCGGCCTTGGTCTGCGAACCGGGCCGCGGCCTGTGCGGCGATGCTTTTGCTGTCGCAGCCCGCGTCAAATCGGTGCGCGATGATCAGCATGTCTTTCTGAACGATGGCATCTATGGGTCGATGTTTGAATTCAGCCAGATCGGCATCATCAACCGCATCGAGGTGATGGACCAAAACGGTCACCGCCGCATGGGTGAAGTTCAGGGCCGCGTGGTCTTTGGCCCCACCTGCGATTCGGTAGATCGTTTGCCGGGCGAAGTGCCCTTGGCATCCGACGTGCAAGAGGGTGACTTCATCGTCTTTCAAGGCATGGGGGCCTATTCCACCGTCACCAACAGCCGGTTTAACGGCTTTGGAGAACTGGGTGTTGTCACGGTTCTGTCGCTGAAGAACTAAGGCCACCCGTCTCCCATCAAACCCCGACAGGCGCAGGTCTGTCGGGGTTTTTCTTTTGGCCCCCTTTCCCTTGGCCGCACGGGTTGCCATAACCAGTGCAAAGCCAACAACGGATGATCCCATGCGCCACCTGACCGTCGCTGCCACCCAATTCGCCTGCACATGGGATTTGCCCGCCAATCTGGACAAGGCCGAGGCTTTGGTGCGCCAAGCCGCAGCCCAAGGGGCAAGGCTGATCCTGATCCAAGAACTGTTCGCCAGCCCCTATTTTTGCATCGAACAGCATCCGACCTTTTTCCCCATGGCCCAGCCCTTTGCCGGCCACCCGCTGATCGCCCGCTTTGCTGATCTGGCGCGCGAATTGGGCGTGGTGCTGCCGTGCCCCTATTTCGAAAAGGCGGGCCCCGCCTTTTTCAACTCTTGCGCCATCATCGACGCGGATGGGAAAGTTTTGGGCAACTACCGCAAAACCCATATCCCGCAAGGCCCGGGGTATGAGGAGAAGTATTATTTCAGCCCCGGCGATACCGGCTACAAAGTCTGGGATACGGCCGTGGGCCGCATTGGCCTTGGCATTTGCTGGGATCAGTGGTTCCCCGAATGTGCGCGGTCGATGGCGCTGATGGGGGCCGAAGTGCTGCTTTATCCCACAGCCATCGGTTCCGAACCGCCCGCGCCCGATTACAACAGCCAACCTCATTGGGAAGTTTGCATGAAAGGTCATGCAGGGTCGAACATCATGCCCGTCATTGCCTCTAACCGCATCGGGCATGAAGTGGCCCCGGGTGGGCGCGATCTGACCTTTTACGGATCAAGCTTTATTTGCGACCATGCGGGGCAAATTCTGGCCAAGGCCAGCCGCGACCGTGAAGAGGTGATCACCGCCACCTTTGATCTGGACCAAATCGCTGACCTGCGCGCGTCTTGGGGGATTTTCCGCGACCGCAGGCCCGAAACTTACGGCGCAGTTGCGACGCAAGACGGCCTGTTGCGCTAAAGCGCGTCGGGGTTGCGCAGCTGCGCCTCTAGCGCGCATTTCATCTGATTGATCTGGGCCCCATTGGGCCGCAGCAGATGCGCCGCCCGCACCAAGCGCAGCGCTGCAGAGGGGTCGGTGTTTCGCAAGACCAGCGCGGCCTTGCGCAAATCATCTGGGGTCAAATCCTCCATCACAGTTTTGCGTTTGCCCAGTGTCCCAATCACCGCCCGCAGGGCAGAGGTGGCTGTGGCATCGCTCCACCCATCCTGCGCCGTTTCGGGGTAATCGTCGAAGTCGTCGGGGAAAAGGTCGGGAAACGGGGTCAGCCCCAGCCTTTCGTTCAAAAGGCGGTTGCTGGCGCGGTAGGGCGCAAGAAACGCCCGCGCCTCATCGGCCGAGGGCAGCATCTTTCCCTCATCCTGCGGCAAGGCACGCAGCAGGGCGCGGGTAAGGGGTTCGTTATCCAAAATCTCACCTGCCAAATGGCCAACTTTGGTCTGTTGCAGACCAAGGGCGGGGTTCTTATCGGGCACTGGCACGATCCCTTGGGCCGAAATGCCCAGAACATCCAACACATCCTCGGCAATATCGCCATTCTTCAGCAGCTTGCGATCATAAACCCGGACCGTCACAGTGCCGCCATCAAAGGCCCTTTCCCACATCGCCAAGCGGTGGTGATAATTCAAATACAAGGCGTGATGCGGTTGTGGTGGGGGAAGGGCGGCCAGCCCGTGGCCCCAAAGCTGCGCTTCTGGTGCCCTGCCGGGCCGCGCGCCCTCTTGATAATGCGAAAGGGCATGGCGGTCTTGGCGGCGGATATAGGCCAAGATCTGCACCGCGTCGAAACGCGACCGCAGGGCCTTGGCCAAGGCATCAATTGGGGCCTGTTGAAAGAAGAACGAAAAGTTTTCTGAAGACCCGAAAACCTCTTGCCCCTGTGTGGCCGCCAGATCATCGGCAAATCGGTCAAGGTCACGCACCCCAAAGCCCTGCGTCAAAAGTGACGCGGGGTCGATCACCGAAAGGTATCCATGTAGTTGGCAGGTATCAGCCCGATGCGCATAGCCAACACCACGGCTTGCCAGCAGCGTTTTGTTCAATAAAAAGGTTTCCTGCAGGGTCGTCGTGCCGGTCTTGTGTGACCCGATGTGAAGGGTAAGTCGCCGCATGGCGTTTATCATCCTATTGAAATAAATATATTAAATTATGGATCGTCAAAATAGCAACTGCCGGAGCCTAGCAAGGATCCGGCAGCATTTTCAATCTAAATCTGTTCGGCCCAGACCTTAGCGATGGCGCAAATCAACATAGTCGCGCTTCTTTGGGCCGACATACAACTGACGCGGGCGCCCGATCTTGCCGTTTTCGCCGATCATCTCTTTCCATTGGCTGATCCAGCCAACCGTGCGTGAGATGGCGAAAATGGGCGTGAACATCGAGGTCGAAAAGCCCATCGCATCCAGAATGATGCCCGAATAAAAGTCGACATTCGGATAGAGCTTTTTCGAGATGAAATACTCATCCGACAAAGCAATCCGCTCCAACTCTTTGGCGACTTGCAGGGTGGGGTTTTTGTGAATGCCCAGCAGATCCAGCACTTCGTCAGCGGATTCTTTCATCACCGTCGCGCGGGGATCAAAGTTTTTATAGACGCGGTGGCCAAAGCCCATCAGGCGGAAGCCCGAGTTTTTGTCTTTAGCCTTGGCGATATATTCCGGAATCCGGTCAACCGTGCCAATTTCGCGCAGCATTTCCAAGCAGGCTTGGTTCGCCCCGCCATGCGCCGGCCCCCAAAGGCAGGCAATCCCCGCCGCAATACAGGCAAAGGGGTTGGCCCCCGAAGACCCCGCCAAGCGCACGGTCGAGGTGGAGGCGTTCTGCTCGTGATCGGCGTGCAGCATCATGATGCGGTCCATGGCTTTTTCCAGCACGGGGTTGACCACATAATCTTCGGTCGGCACGGCAAAGCACATGTGCAAGAAGTTGCCCGCATAAGACAGGCTATTCTTGGGGTAAACAAAGGGTTGGCCGACCGAGTATTTATAGGCCATCGCTGCAATTGTCGGCAATTTGGCAATCATACGCATCGCGGCCACTTCGCGCTGCCACGGGTCGGTGATATCAAGGCTGTCATGGTAGAAGGCCGACATTGCCCCCACCACACCCACCATGGTTGCCATCGGGTGGCTGTCGCGGCGGAAGCCACGGAAGAAATAGTGCATCTGTTCATGCACCATCGTGTGGCGCGTGATGCGCGTCTTAAAGTCGTCCATCTGGTCTTTGGTCGGCAGTTCGCCGTAAAGCAGCAGGTAGCACACTTCCAAATGGGTGCTTTCTGCGGCCAACTGTTCGATGGGATAGCCGCGATAAAGCAATTCGCCCTTGTCACCGTCGATATAGGTGATCGCACTTTTGCACGATGCGGTCGAGGTGAAGCCCGGATCGTAGGTGAAGACATCCGCTTCGTCGTAAAGCTTGCGAATATCCACGACATCCGGCCCCATCACGGGCGACATCATCGGAAGGTCATAGGATTTGCCGTTTAGGCTTAATTTTGCAGTCTTATCAGCAGACATCTCTTAATCCCCAAGCTCTCCTCTGATCCCGTGGCAGCGGAACAGAGCAATTTCGTTTCGATCACAAGGCGGGGCCAGCGCCTGTGGCTTAGCGGCAAGCGTCGCCAAGCCGTGCAAGAGTTTCGTCACGTCCAAGCACCAGCATCATGTCATAGACGCTGGGGGTGGCCGTTCGTCCAGCAAGTGCCGCCCGTAAAGGAGAGGCCAGTTTGCCAAAACCGATGCCCGCAGCGGTTGCAGCCTCGGTCAGAATGGCTTCCAAATGCGCTTTGTCCCATGTAGCACTTTGCAACTGCAGCGTCAATGAATACAGTATACCACGGGATACCGTATCAAGGAAAGCCGCCGCAGTTGGTTCGGGCACAATCGGGCGCTGTATCAAGGCGAATGCCGCTTTTTCAAGCAGTTCTGGGAAGGTCTTCGCGCGGTCTTTTAGGCAGTACATGCCCTTTAGCATCAGGTCATGTTGATTTGGTGACAGCGGGTCCTTGCCAGCCACCATCAGATAAGCCTGCAATTCGTGCAGCAGCGCAGCATCCTCGCCCTTTGCGATGTGGTGGCCGCAGGTGTTCTCTAGCTTTTTGAAATCCAAGCGCGCTGGCGCACGGCCGATCCCGTCCAGATCGAACATGGCTTTCGCTTCGTCGCTGGTGAAAATCTCGGCATCGCCCTTGGCCCAGCCCAGACGCGTCAAATAATTGCGCATGCCCGCCGCCGGATAGCCCATGGCCTGATATTCCTCGACGCCCAAAGCGCCGTGGCGTTTGGACAGTTTCTTGCCATCTGGCCCATGTATCAGCGGAATATGCGCCCAAACGGGCACATCCCAACCCATGGCCTGATAGACCATGGTCTGGCGCGCGGCATTGGCCAAATGGTCATCGCCGCGAATAACATGGGTCACGCCCATGTCATGGTCATCAACCACCACGGCCAGCATATAGGTGGGTGTCAGGTCTGAGCGCAGAACGATCATGTCATCTAATTGATCGTTCTGGAATGTGACTTTGCCCTGAACCTTATCCTCAATCACCGTCTCGCCTTGGCGCGGGGCCTTCATGCGGATCACATAAGGCAGGTTGGGGTGGCTGGCAGGGTCGGCATCGCGCCATGGGCTTAGGAACAAAGGATAGCGCCCAGCGGCCTCTTCTGCCGTGCGAAAGGCGTCGATCTCTTCTTTGCTGGAAAAGCACTTATAGGCCGTGCCGCGGTCTAGCATTTGGTGGGCCACCTCGGCATGGCGCTCTTTTCGGTCAAACTGGCTGACCACATCGCCGTCCCAATCAAGGCCCAGCCATGTCAACCCACGCAAGATGGCGGCGGTCGCTTGCGGGGTCGAACGTTCGCGGTCGGTATCTTCGATGCGCAACAAGAACTTACCGCCCCGCCCGCGCGCGTAAAGCCAGTTGAACAGCGCTGTCCGCCCCCCGCCAATATGCAGATAGCCCGTGGGCGAAGGCGCAAAGCGGGTGACGATCTGGGGCGAGGACATATGCGCGTTAACCTTCTGGAAACCTTGGGGAGCTAGGCTCGCGGCAGCTTTAGGCAAATGCGGGACGGCTGACAAGGTGGGCAAGGCGGGGCAGGCATGGGCTTGGGCGGCGCATTGGGCCAAAGACAGCGCGCCCACCGACGGCTTTTTGGCCACGCCCGTGTTTTTGGCCTTTGGCATCGGGGCGTGGTTTGGGCTGCAGGCCGAACCTAAGCCGCAATTTTATATCGCGCTGGCAGGGGTTCTACTGGGGTTGTTGAGCTTTGTGCGCTTGAGCCCGTGGCGTTTGCGCCCGCTGGTCATCGCCTTGGCCTTCGTGGTGGTTGGGGTCTTGGCCTGTGGCGCGCGGATTTGGGTGGTGACTTCGCCCATGTTGGCGCAGCCCTATTATGGCCCCGTTCAAGGCCGGATCGTGGACATCGACCGCTCGCAATCGGATGCCATCCGCTTGACGCTGGATCAAGTTGTGCTGACCGAAATTGCCCCAGATCAAACCCCTGCAAAGGTGCGCATATCTTTGAAGGGCGCACCCCAAGCCGCCCCTTACGAGATGGGGCGCACGGTTCTGGTGACAGCCCGCCTGTCTGCTCCCGAAAGTGCAGCAGAACCGGGGGGATTCGATTTTCGACGCATGGCGTGGTACATGCAGTTGGGTGCTGTGGGCTACACTTCCAGCCCCGTGGTCACTTGGGCCCTGCCGGGCCTGTGGGATGCCAGCATCAACCGCCTGCGCAACCGCTTGTCGGCTGGGATCATGGCACAGGTTGCGGGCGATGCGGGGGCCTTCGCCTCTGGCGCGTTAACGGGGGATCAGTCGCAGATCACGGCACAGGTGGTGAACGATCTCAGGGTGTCCTCGCTGGCGCATTTGCTGGCGATTTCGGGCATGAACATGGCCTTTCTGACCGGTTTTGTCTTTGCGCTGATCCGCTATGGTTTGGCACTGGTTCCCCCCGTGGCTTTGCGGATCAACACCAAAAAAGCAGCCGCGATCTTGGCCTTTGGCGCGGCGCTGTTTTATCTGGTGCTGTCGGGGGCCAATGTGGCCACCACCCGCGCCTTTTTGATGGTGTCGCTGCTGCTTGGCTCTGTCTTGTTGGACAGGCGGGTTCTGACCCTGCGTTCGGTGGCACTGGCCGCGCTGATTTTGCTGATCTGGCAGCCGGAAAGCCTGCTGGCCCCAGGCTTTCAACTGTCTTTTGCCGCCACAATCGCCCTCATCGCTGGCTACGCCCCGGCCGAGCGGTTTTTGCGCGATAAGGGGCTGTCTGGATGGCTGGTGCCGGTGGCGATGATGGTTGTCACCTCGGGCATGGCGGGGCTGGCTACAGCGCCGTTTTCGGCGGCAACTTTTAACCAAATGACGGCCTATGGCTTGTTGGCCAACCTTTTGACTGTGCCGGTGATGAGCGTTCTGATGGGGGCAGGCGTTGTGGCGGCGCTTTTGGCCCCCGTGGGGCTGGCGGCTCCCGCGCTGGTGGTGATGGGCTGGGCCGCCCAGTGGATTTTGGCCGTCGCCCATTGGATCGCGGGCCTGAACGGTGCCATCACCCCCGTGCCGCAACCCGGCCCTTGGGTCATTCCGCTGATCACCTTGGGCGCGCTTTGGGCGCTGATCTGGCAGGGCAGGGCGCGGCTTTTGGGGATGGCCCCCTTGGCCTTGGCCTTTGGGCTTTGGGTTACGGTCGAACGCCCAGCCCTTTTAATTTCCTCAGATGGCGTTTTGGCAGGTGTGCTTGGCCCCCAAGGCCGTGCCCTTTCGGCATCAAGGGGGGCGGGATTTTCCGCCGAATCGTGGCTGGCCGATGACGGCGACTTGGCACTGCAGGGCGTGGCTGCCACACGTGTGGGCTTTTTGGGCGAAAAAACTCAGCGTGCGTTTCAGATTAATGGCCTGCGCGGCGTGGTTCTGTCGGGCAAAGAGGCGGGGGGAAATGTGGCTGCCGCCTGTGCTGTGGCGGATATTGTCGTTCTGCCAGCGCGGTTTGGCCCAGCGCCACTGAGGCCCAAGGGCTGCACAGTGATTGATGCAACGCTCTTGCGCCAAAGCGGCGCTTTGGCGGGGGTCTTGCAGGACGATGGGCTTTTGCTGGTTCCTGTTCACCGCGCCACAAGGATTTGGTCAGGCGTCACGCGCCCCATGAAACCGCTGCTTTTGCAGCCGAATGCCGCGCGTTTTGCAGCCCTGCCGGGCCGACCCGATCCTTAGGGTCGATCAATAACTGCGGATCAGACCCACCAATTTGCCCTGCACCTTGACCATATGGCTGGGGAAAACCCGCGTCTCAAAAATTGGGTTTGCGGCCTCTAGGGCGATCATCGTGCCTTTGCGGCGGAAGCGCTTTAGGGTTGCTTCGGCGTCTTCAACCAAGGCCACGACAATATCGCCATTCTCGGCATCTTGTTGTTCTTGGATGATCACGATGTCGCCATCGTTGATCCCCGCCTCAATCATCGAATCGCCCTTCACCTCTAGCGCATAATGCGCGCCTTTGCCCGAGATCAGGGCGTTGGGCACGGTGACATGGTGGCTGATGTGCTGGATCGCCTCAATCGGCACACCGGCCGCGATGCGGCCCATCATGGGAATTTCCATCGCATAGGATGTTTCGATGGAAAGCGCCGCAGCAGGGCGCGGCGGCGGATCGGCGGGTTTAGACCCCTGCACGACACGGGGTTTAAAGCCCACTTTTTCCATCGCCTCGGGCAGCTTCACGATTTCCAAGGCGCGGGCGCGGTGGGCCAAGCGGCGGATAAACCCGCGCTCTTCCAAGGCGGTGATCAGGCGATGGATGCCCGATTTCGATTTCAAATCCAGCGCGTCCTTCATCTCGTCAAACGAGGGCGGCACGCCATCGCTGTCAATGCGGGTGCGAATGAAATCCAAAAGTTCGATCTGCTTGCGCGTCAACATAGGCGTCACCCTTTTCTGAAATCACGGGGCCAAAGCGGGATTGCGGCACGGGAATGCCACAAGTGTTAATACAATGTTCTATCCGTGTTCTCGTTTTGTGTCAATACTGTGCGGTCTACAGCGCGATATAGCGCGCGGCGGTCCCCTTAGCCTGCGCGCCATCGCCCATCGGGCGGATCAGCAGGGCGTTGGCTTGGGTTAAAATGCCAATCAGGGCCGAATCTTGGCGGTCAAACGGGGTGATGACGCCGTCTTTCAGCCTTGCGCGCATATAATGGGTGCGCGGCCCGTTGGCCTCGACCTGCGCCCCCAAAACGGCTGGATGTTTCACAGGGGCCACATCGGGCCGCCCTTGCAGTGCGCGCACCATGGGCAGCACAAACAGATGGGCGCACACGATGGAGGACACCGGATTGCCCGGTAACCCCAGCATCGGTGTGCCCGAAACGCGCCCCGCCATGAGGGGCTTGCCCGGCCGCATGGCGATTTTCCAAAAGGCGCGTTCCAGCCCCAAACTTTCGGCCACAGGCCCGACCAGATCATGATCGCCCACCGAAGCCCCGCCGATGGTGACAATCAAATCCGCTCCCCGCGCCAGCCCGAACACCGCCGTCAGATCCGCAACCGTGTCGCGCGCTATGGGCAGGATGCGGGCAATCGCCCCTTCGGCTTCCACCAAGGCTGCGATGGCGAAAGAGTTCGAACAGATGATCTGCCCCGGCCCCGGTTCTTCCCCCGGCATCACAAGTTCATCGCCCGTGGCGATGATCGCTACCACGGGGCGGCGGTGGACAAGCACTTGTGGGATGTTCATCGCCGCCAAAAGCGCCAGATCATGCGGGCCGACGCGGCGGGGCTCCAAGCCTTCGCCGGCTTTGAAATCTTGGCCCTGCGGGCGAATGTGACGGGCGATATCGGCTTTGGGGCTTATCGTGATCACATCGCCCGCCGCGCTGACATCTTCTTGCAAAACCACACGGGTTGCCCCCTGCGGCACAGGCGCACCGGTGAAGATCCGCACCGCTTGGCCATCACCCACAGCCCCCGCAAAGCCAAGCCCCGCTTGCGCCGCACCCACGACCACAAACTGATCCCCCGCCGCCGGATCACCGCGCAGCGCATAGCCATCCATAGCCGAGGCGTCAAAGGGTGGTTGGTCGCGCCCAGCCAGCGCCGGCTGCGCCATCATCCGCCCCACAGAATGGCGCAGGGCCACGGCTTCGGCAGGCAGCGGCGCGACCAGCGCCAAGCACCGCGCCAGCGCCTCGTCTACCGCGATCACGGATTCGCCTCGTAAAGCCCCGACTTGCCGCCGTCTTTCAACAGCAGGCGGATGCCTTCGATCTGCATCCCCTTTTCCACGGCCTTAAGCATATCATAAATTGTCAGGCAGGCGACTGAGACGGCGGTCAGCGCCTCCATCTCCACGCCCGTGACGCCTGAGGTTTTCACCGTGGCCGTCACCCGCACACCTGGCAGGGCGGCGTCGGGCACCAAATCCACCGCGACTTTGGTGATGGGCAAAGGGTGGCAAAGCGGGATCAGATCAGAGGTTTTCTTGGCAGCCATTATCCCCGCCAGCCGTGCCACGCCCAAAACATCGCCCTTCTTGGCGCGGCCTTGAGTGATCAGGCCAAGGGTCGCTGCCGTCATCACAATGTGCCCTTCGGCGGTGGCGATGCGGTCAGTCACGGGTTTTGCGCCGACATCGACCATATGGGCATGACCCTGATCGTCAAAATGCGTCAGATCACTGGGCTTAGGGCCGCTCATGCGCCCCCCGATGTCAGCGGGTTGGCCAGAATGGCGCGGGTGGCTTGGGTGACATCATCTTGCCGCATCAGGCTTTCGCCAATCAGGAAACAGCGCACGCCGTAGCGGGCCAGATCGGCCAGATCTTGCGCCGTATAAAGCCCGCTTTCAGATACAATCAGCCGCCCTTCGGGCACATGGCGGGCCAAGGTGCGGGTGGTGTCCAGCGTCACTTCGAACGAGTGTAAATTGCGGTTATTGATCCCGATCAGCGGCGATTTCAGGCGGCTGGCGCGGTGCAATTCGTCCAGATCATGCACTTCGATCAGCACATCCATGCCAAGGGCGAAAGCTGCGGCCTCAAGCTCGGCGGCTTGGTCGTCGGATACCGAGGCCATGATGATCAAGATACAATCGGCATGCAACGCGCGGGCTTCGACCACTTGATAGGGCTCATAAAGAAAATCCTTGCGCAAGCAGGGCAGTTTGACCGCCTGATGCGCCGCCACAAGATAAGAATCGTCGCCTTGGAACGAAGGCCCGTCGGTCAGCACCGACAGACAGGTCGCCCCACCTGCCTCGTAAGCCTTTGCCAAGACGGGCGGGTCAAAATCGGCGCGGATCAGTCCTTTAGACGGCGAGGCTTTCTTGATTTCCGCAATCAGCCCATAGCCCGCCCCTGCGGCATCCGACAGGGCGCGTGCAAAGCCGCGCGGCGTGGGGGCAGCGGCGGCTGCTTCTTCCACCAAGCGCAGGGGGCGTGCGGCTTGGCGCGCGGCAACCTCTTGCAGCTTATAGGACTTGATAGTGTCTAGGATCGTAGCGCTCATGCGGTGGGTTTAGCGTGGGTGCGGGCCAAAGGAAAGGGAGCGCGCGCGTTGGATCTGGGTCGCCAGCACAAAGGCCAAGGCCGGCCAAAAGGCTTGGGCCAGCCCATAAGCCCCCACAATCCGCCGATTGCCGCCAGATGACAGGGCCACAGCTTCGGTCGTCAGCGTCACGATCCGCCCGCCGCCCAGCAGAAGGGTGGGCAGATACTGCCCGATCGACACCGCAAACCCCACCGCCGCCGTGGCGGCGATTGGCCCCGCCAGCATGGGCAGCCGCAGACGCAGCAAGACGCGCCAAGGTTTTGCGCCCAAACTGGCCCCAACCGCACCCAACTGCGGGTTCCAGCCGCGAAAGGGCCCTGACAGGCCCAAGACCACATAGGGCAGCACATAGATCAGATGGCCCAAGGCGACTGCCACAAAGGGCGGCATGGGCAGGTGCAGCAGCGCCGTGGCGATGCCGGGCAGGACGACGATTTGTGGAACAATCAAGGGCAAAAAGATCAGCCCATCGCGGCGCGGGCTTGGGGGCAAAGCCTCGGCCTGCAAAGCCCAAAGCGTTAGGGCCAAGGCCACAGCGGTGACGGCCAAAGCCAGCGCCACGCTTGTGGCCGAGGCGTCCAGCAGGGCAGGGCCGGCGGATGCCCAAGCCTGCAAGGTGATCTGGTTGGGCAAAGCCTCTGGAAAACGCCAAAGCCCTGCAACAGACCAAAGCCCCAACCCCAGCAGTCCCAGCAGGGGCAGAACCAGCAAACCGAACACCGTCGCCGTGGCTAAGGGTGTCAAGATCCGCTCGGCCCAAGGCGCGCGGATGCCTTTCAACGTCATTCTTTGGCGCAGGGCAGATGCAGCAGCCTCGATCCCGCGCCACAAGATCAGCGCCGCACCCACCAACCCCGCCTGCAGCAGCGCAGCAGCGGCGGCTTGGTCTTGATGCGTCAGGCTCGCCGCGCTGCGCCACAGGCTGATTTGGGCAGACAGGCTATAGGGCAGGCTTGGCCCCAAAATCATCGCCATGTCGACAGTGGTCATCCCATAGGCCAACACCGCCAGCACAGGCAGGCGCAGTGCAGGATAAAGGCTTGGCCAAACCACCAGCGCAAAGCCCATGCCCCGCCCATAGCCCAAGGTCGCCGCCACCCTTTGCCTATGCCGCAGCGCGGGTGTCATCGCGGCCAGCGCCATCAGCAGCAAAAAAGGCGTTTCCTTTACCACCAGCCCCAAGGTCAGCGCCATGCCCCAAGGGTCGTTTAACGTCATGATGTCAGGCGGAGAAAGCCATCCCGTTGCCCAAGGCGAGATTGCCCGTGCGATCCATCCAGAGGGGGCGATTAAGAACGCCAGCCCCAAAGCCGCGGAAGCATGGGGCAAGGCCAGCAGGGGGGCCAAAAGCCGTTCCAACAGACCAAGGCTGCGCGGATCTGCGCCCAAAATCAGCCCCACCAACGCCAAGGATATCAGCGTGGCCCCCAAGCCTGGCCCAAAAGACAGCAGGCAAGCGCGCGCAAGCCCCGGCCAATCCAACAGCACGGAAAGGCTGGTGGCCCCTTGGCCCAAGGTGATGAGCAACCCCAAGCCCACGGGCAAGACCAAGAACGCCCGCAAGATCAGGGGGGCCAGTTTCATACGGGGTTACGGGGCAACGCCGTAGCGCCGCGCCCACTGGTCACTGATCTGGGTCATCCAACTGGCGTGCGGTTCTAGCAGGGTTGGCCCCAATTC
>CAMAYO010000026.1 GCA_945862465.1 Pseudorhodobacter antarcticus
GGCACGTTCCTTACCCCACAGGCCACCATCGGCACCCAGATCAAGACAACCAGCGGCATCCTGACCCCCAGCCTGCGTATTAGCTACACGCGCCTTGCCATGGACAGCTATGTCGAGACGGGGTCCCTCGCCAATATGACGGTCACCGCACGCACCGTCAGCACCCTAGACCTGCGCGGGCAGGTGGCCTTTGCGATCAAGCCCATCGTCACCGCCACAGGCCAGATCGACGCCACAATGCGCCTTGGGGCGGATGCAAGCTTTACCAACAGCGACGACATAACAGCAACGGTGCTAAGCCAACCGCTGACCTTCAGCACGACCCAAGACACCGCCCTGCGTGGCTTTGCTGGCCTCGACCTTGCCCAAAAGATGGATAACGGGGCAAAGCTGAACCTAAGCGTGGAAGCAGGCTACGGCTCAAACAGCGCATTGACCCTGCAAGGCACGGCAGGGATGGTCTGGGCGTTTTAAGGGGTCAGGCGGCGCACTGAACGCGGTCCATCGCCTGCTGTGCGAGAACACCCAATAAAAGCATCGTTTTCCGGAAAGTAGGTAAGAAAAGGGGTAGGCTTTCAAAACCCATAAATTATCCAATTATTTCAGTGGTAATTGGCGGGGCGGACGCGACTGCGGTCGAACCTTCTCTGGGTGCGGGATCCAGCTATTTGGTTGCTTTCTCGGAAAATTCGAAGGGCTTCCCGTCCTGACCGTTCAGGCAGTGCACCCGGATCGGCGGAAGCATTTCAAGATCTTCTGGGTCGTAGGCCGAGTCATCGGCCAGCGCGATATCGGTCAATGGTCCGAAGGCAACATCGATGAAGGCGAAGTCGGTTCGACGGAACGCGAAGGTATCGAGAACACGAACGAATTCTGGCAAGGCGTGGCGCCAGGGGTATTGCACCGTCAGCAGGATGACAGGAGTGCCACATAGATAGCTTTCCTCAAATTGGAACGGTGAAGGGTCGCTTGCGCCTTCGCCATCGAATTCGTGCCGCTCCACAACTCCAGTTTCTTTGTTTCTCAAAGTCACGGCAAATCGCACATCTTCGTCGACCGATTCCAGCTGAATAGAAAGCGTCCGAGTTTCGACGCTTTGTTCCGAAAGCGTGTTTCGATAGATCACCTCTTGCGCAGAAGCACTCCCGATAGAAGACATGCTGGCGACAAGCCCGATCACGAGACGCAGCATCATTCTGAGTCCTCAAACCGTGGGCGTGCAACCGAGAACCGGCAGATTCCGTCGAACTGACCGCTATCGCGGATTCCGGTCATCTTTTCGATTCGCTCATCCTTCGTCGAAACGCCTCCGTTTATCCGGCGTGTAATCCGCTCCACTGCCGCCTCCGTCAGCCCTTGGTCGGCGAACGCCGGCAAATCGTGCGAAAGCCAGAAGTAGACTGCCGATCTGACCGCATAGACAGGCTGCGAAGGGCGATCCGGTTCATCTACGAAGTCGATTCCCTCTCCAAAGATGCTTTCGTGCCAGGCAGTGAAAGCACGGTAATTCGCCCGACCAGTCAACTGAAACAGCCCGCGACCGCGGTAGGTCCATCCGTCGCCGCTTGCGGCATCGCCATTTCCGTTCCGGTTAGCGTAGGCAAGGTTCGCAATAGCCACAGGATCAGCAGGATGATCGACCGTCCGGCCGAGTCGATCCGCTTCGTCCGGGTTGTCACGAAAATAGGCGTAGGTAGCTCGCAATCGCTCTGGCTTGTAGTCGAGATCTTCTTCGAGGCGAGCGCGCGGCCCCGCCTCCTGCCGCATCTGGGCCAGAAAATGGATCAACCGCTCTCGGGTATCGAGTTGGCCTGACACAACTCTCAGGTCCAACTCGCGCGCAATCGCAGAGAGTTTTTCTGCATCCGCATCCGGGAACACGGTGGCAAGTCGGTCTCCCGTCAGGATGTCGCAGGTCGCGCCCTCAGGGATGGCGTTCAGATCGATGATCGGTTCAGCGGTGCATCGGCAGTTCCAGTCTTGCCCAGGGTGCCCGCCTTCTGGCAGAGCGGACCAGAAGAAGATGTGGTCATCGTATTCGGCGTGTGCCGCTCGGACCCTTGAATCTGCACTGCTGCGCCAGATGTAACGATCAACGTGCAGGCCCTCGGTCTGCAAGAACCCGTTCAGGATTTCCGCATATCGGGCAATGATCGCAGTTATGACCGGATCATTCGGGTCAACAGCCACACCGGTTTCGGTCAAACGGTCTGCGACCTCGGCGCGAAGTTGATCACGGATGGGCGTCAGATCGACGGCGCTGATGGCAACAGAGACTCCGCTAGGGAGGTATTGGTTCAGTCGACTGACCGCCGCCACGAGTGCATCATCAATGATGCTGTCAAGCAATCTGTCGGGCACGACCGAAAACTTGCGCTCTAGATTGACGAGGCTGATCAATGGCAAGACGAAGGTGCTCTGTCCGCCCGACCTGATCCAAGATGAGAACTTGCTCTCGTGCCGCATTCCGTCCCTGCCCCCTGAAAATGGTGGTCATTGGACATGCTCATAGTCAAGAATACGTTAACGGTCCGAACGATACCCATAGGCGTCCCGATAAGGTTCGACGCCGGTCGCGTTGGCGGAGGGAGTGCGCCTGACACCCAACTCTCTTGGCGGGGGCCTGAGTGGGCGTGCGCGCAGTTGCGGGAAGTCCGCAATTAAGGCATTTGCGCGCCGCTTCGCTGAACCCCGCCAAGCAAAGACACAAGGTACGACGCTGGCCGCATGAGATTAATGCATCCTTTGCGAATATCGGTGTCGCCACCGCCCGGCGTCGAGCGGTGGCGAGTTAACGATGGGTGGCGATCAAGAGGCCAAAAGCGCCAGGGCGGCATCCAGCGCCGTGACGGACGCGGCATGATCCCCAGCATCGTGTGCTGCCTTGCCGGCTTCATACAACTTGACGGCCGCTGCCTTGGTTGCGTCATCTACCTTGGTGGTCTGAAGAGCTGCCTCAAATTGCCCCATCAGGACGGGGCAGTTGCCTGCAAAAACGGGGGAAGCCGTTGCGAGCATTAGCGCAAGCGCGAGTGTGGTTTTTTTCAATTGAACCTCCAATAATTGAACGCACAAACAGTTGTGCAATCAGGAATTAGATCAAGAGGAGCGCATGTAAAGGTTAGCACGAGGTGCAGCCGACCATCGGCGCTGTGATGATCATTGAGCGCGGGCGGTGGGCATGTGGTTGATGCCGGGGGGCCTGCAGTAACCTCGACCGGCGCGAAGGGCAGTTGGCCGATGCGCGCCGCCAGATTGAAGAGAAGACGCTGTTGATCCGGGCCGGGCATCTCGCCTCAACTGCCACCGCAAGCCTAAGGGTGGCCTCAGCATTCATTTGTAAACCTCGCGCCGGTCCGCAAAAGTGCGCACCCGCCTGCGCCAGACGCGGTAGCTGCCAGATTTCAGGTTTTGTCGCATCAATTCCTTTACCTGGTCTGGCCCCAGCCCATGCAGGACGCGGATCTGGTCGAAGCTCGCATGATCACTGAGCGCCATCTCAATGATTTCACCAAGTGCCGCTGGGTCAAGGAATTGGCTTTTCATGATTCTAGACGTGACTTTGACGCATAAAAAGTCAAGCTCCCCGTGCTTAAGGGGCCGATTACGCAGCGTCGCTGACCTTTGGAGCCGAACAACGTACTATTTGCTTCTGTCGGCCGCAGCGTCCAACCTTTGTGCTCTGATAGGCGGCCAAGATTGGCCTCAGACGTCGCGTCAGACGCCTAGCGACAATTGGTAAGATAAGATAAAAGCGTTCGAAACTGGCTAGTGACGGCAGCGCGACCGCAGCAGAATTCACTTAACTGGTAATCCCCCACTGACGAACTTCATACCCCGCCAACAGAAAGTCTACTAAGTTTAGGTGTTCAAACCTTGAAACATGGGCCCAGTGTCCTACCCTTAAACTACTAAAATGTAAGGAAAGTTTCATGGAAACCATATCTATCGGTCAGTTTGACCTTATCTATAACGCCTTCTCGTTCACGTTTGCTGCAATGATGGCGGCCACGCTGTTTTTCTGGTTCGGCAGATCGCAGGTGTCGGACGCCTACAAGACGGCAATGACGGTAACTGGGTTGGTCACGTTTATTGCCGCTTATCACTATCTGCGGATCTCCGAGAGCTGGGTTGGGGCCTACACCGTAATGAACGGCACCGTTACAGGGTCGGGTGTCTCGTTTAATGATGCCTCGGGTGTCTCGTTTAATGATGCCTACCGGTATGTCGACTGGTTCTTGACTGTTCCACTGCTCCTCGTCGAACTTATTCTTGTCATGGGTTTGAGCCGTCAAGAAACTTCCTCCAAGGCTATTCGTCTGGGCTTTTTGGCTGCACTGATGGTTGGACTTGGCTACCCTGGCGAGATTGCTGATGCCGCTTCTGGGCGCTGGATGTGGGGCGGCTTGGCGATGCTGCCTTTCCTTTGGATTGTCTACGAACTGTTCGTGGGTCTGAACCGTTCGGTCGCACAGCAGCCTGCCAGTGCGCGCGGTCTCGTTAAGGCCGCAATATGGGTAACAGTGCTTTCTTGGTCGTTCTATCCGGTGGTCTTCTTTGCCGGCGCGGTGGGTCTTGAAGGCGCCGCTGCTCTAACTGTGGTCCAAGTTGGCTACACAATTGCTGACCTCGTCGCAAAAGCTGCTTTCGGCGTGCTAATATTCATGATTGCAGTCCGCAAGTCGGAAGCAGACATGGGCCGCGGCTCAAAAGCGTAACTTTCAAAAAACTTCTGGTGGCGGCTTTGCCGCCACTGGGATCACCTCGAATGTTTATGTGTTAAAACCTATTAGGGCACATGCGTTTTGCCTGAATGAGGCCCAGTGCTGGATATCAGGAGATGATTTGGATTTCAGCCTGCTGGGTCCTGAGTGCACCCGAACTCATTGCGAACAACTCATGCCTTAAACGTGGGTATATCCTTTCAGCATGATGCGATATGGATTTCACTTGGCACTGATCTATCTGAGTAGCTATGGAAAACAGTACCAAAACCTCAGTCCTCTACAACGCCACCTGTCCTGTCTGTAACTTCGAGATACAGCATTATGCTCGCTATGCTGGCCAAGCGGGGCTGCCGATTCAGTTTGATGATTTGAACTCAGAGGCGCGGATACACTGGGGACTGGATGCCGACACAGCCGCAAAGCGTCTTTATGTGCTGCACCAGGGCATGCTGACATCTGGCATTCCCGCATTTAGGGTGCTTTGGGCGCAGATGCCGCGGTATCATTGGCTAGCGTGGGTGGTGGGCCTGCCGGGTGTGTTTCATATCGCCTGCACGATCTATGACTATGTCCTGGCCCCCGTCATTTACCGCTGGCACTTGCGCCGTTTGCGCAAAAGGACTGGTGCAAGACAATGACGACCCCCTGTCATGGATCGCACAAGACAGTTACAAGCCGGGGGAGCCTCAGGGCTTGCGGGCTTTGTGGGTGGCGCAGGCGGACGAGGCGTTCAGCACAACCCGTCTGGGGAAGAGTGCCGAGGACCTTTGTGGTCTCATGCCGCCACTGCTGTGTGATTGGCCAGAGATGACGCACGACCGTGTAACCCATGCCACAACACATCTCTGGCGCTCTGCACAAGTCCCACAGGCGCTGGGCCAAGCATTTGCGCGTAGCGCAGACGGCACGCTGTATCTCGGCGGCGACTGGTGCATCGGCCCAAGGGTGGAGGCCGCATTTGGCAGCGGCACCGCGATCGCCGACGCTATCCTGGCGGAGGTGTGACCATGTGGACTGATCCGCGTATCGCTCGACTACTTACGCTGATCTCTGGGGGCCTGCGCCCGCCTGCCGGGGTGGAGCGGATCGTGTTGGCAATCGGCATGGGGGCGCTGTGCCACACTGTGTTTGCAGCCGGAGTGCTTGCGATGATCGTCGCGATATTCTTTGGCCTGAGTCAAAGCCTTGGCACTGTGCCCTGGCCGTGGGCGGTGCTGGCGAATGGGGCGCTTATTCTGCAGTTCCCGTTAGCGCACTCAGTTCTGCTGACCGAGCGTGGTAGGCGACTGCTGGCGAGGCTGATCCCCGGTCCGCACGGTGCCACTTTGGCTACTACCACTTATGCCATCGTTGCGTCGACCCAACTGCTGGCCCTGTTTGCGCTGTGGACGCCCTCCGGCATCGTCTGGGCACGGGCCGAGGGAGCGGCGTTCTGGCTCCTGACGACGGCCTATGGCGCAAGCTGGCTGATCTTGGGCAAAGCCAGCTTTGACGCCGGAGCCGAGGTGCAATCGGGGGCTTTGGGCTGGATGTCGCTGCTGGCGCGCATCAGGCCAGTGTTTCCGGACATGCCTGTCCAAGGCCTGTTCCGCCTAATCCGTCAGCCCATCTATCTGGCCTTTGCCCTGACGCTGTGGACGCCGCCTGTCTGGACACCGGACCAACTCGCACTGGCTGTTAGCTTTACGGCCTATTGCGTCTTGGCCCCGCGCCTCAAAGAGCGCCGCTTTGCTGCCCGATATGGGGCGCAGTTTGCTCGCTACCGCGCCCGCGTGCCCTATATGCTTCCAAAGCTGACCAACGATCGCACCAATGCGCAATGACCCGCAGATGTATGAACGCGTGCCTGATCGCTCGTGGTCAAACGACATCCGTTTTGCGCAAACGTTAAACAACTTGGAGCCTGGCCGAATGCCCTGGTTTGCCTGCCAGGGCGATTGGCAAGGCCCCGTTGTGCTGGACACTCGCCAAGCGGGGCCGGCGCACGATCAACCGCCGTCGATACCCGAAAAAGTACCCTCTGCCCCTGACCACGAACCTGTATATGGGCACAGCCCGCAAACCTGAGGCCGCCAAATGATCGATCTTGCTCGCGAAAATGTTCAATCCTACCCGCGTCCGCCCGCGCTAGAAATGGTACCCCAGCAAATTTCGATCTGGCTGGGTGGGACGCTAGTGGCGCAGACCACCCGCGCCCTGCGGGTACTAGAGACGCATCACGCGCCCACCTATTATCTGCCGCCCGAGGATATTGCGGCAACCCTGCGCCCCACTCCGGGTAACAGCTTTTGCGAATGGAAGGGGGTTGCGCGCTATTACGACGTACTTTCTGGAGACAAAATCGCCCCCCGCGCGGCTTGGGCCTATGATGGACCGACAGCAGGTTTTGCAAAGCTTTGCTGTTATGTCGCCTTTTATGCCGCGCAGATGGACGAGGCTTGGGTCGGCAACGCGCGCGTCATCCCGCAGCAGGGCAATTTCTACGGCGGCTGGGTTACGCCCAATCTGGAAGGTCAAATCAAGGGGGCGCCAGGGACGCAGAATTGGTAGAGAGCGACGGGCCCAATCGAGCGTCGGAAAGGGCACCCCGACTTTCGAAAGTGGTAAAAACCTGAGCGCTGCGGCTGAGCTTTTTCTTTTTCCTAATCCAACTGGCCGGGACCCAGACAGTTTCACGCTAGTTGTCGCTTGGAACGTGTGGCTAGAAGTGGTCAGGGCATTGTCCGCGATCATCAAAAGGAACAGCTTCTTGATTATACTTTTAAAAAACTTTGTCGTGCGGGGATGGAACTTCGTGTTTGACCACAGAGTAAGCCCGCTTCGCAACATCCCTGATGTCGCCATCCGGCACTATGTGCTTCAGGTGCTTGGGCTGATGTGGGCGGTGAGTTTTTCTGTCGCAATCGGCAGCTACACGTTTCTTGCCTACAGCATACTTGGGCACTCGGTCTTGATCGCAGCCGCAGCGATCACCATCGCAACATTTACAGTTGCGGCCAAGCGTCCGAAATCGTTCATGCGGGCATCCAGTCGCCGCTCTGATGGTGAGCATGAATGAGCCTTTAACATACCTGTCCTGGGTTTGGGTGGATGGATGGAAAACTTTGGCAATTTCTCTTGGCTAGCCATTGTCCGTCGGCATGGGGCACTTACGTTGTTTATTGATAACGGCGGTGCCGCAAATCACTCTCTTAACTATGGCAGGGGGCCTTCTCGTGCGGATATTGATCATAGGTGCTAGTAAAGGCATAGGCTTAGAGGCGACCCATCTGGCGCTTAAGGCTGGATACGGCGTGCGGGCGTTTGCACGGACAGCATCAGCGATAAAACTTCATGATGTGAGATTGGAGAAAGTGCAGGGCGACGCCCTGAACAAACAGGATGTCGAAACTGCCCTTACAGGCGTCGACGCTGTGATTGTCACGCTTGGCGTGGGTTTGGGTGAATTGTTAAAGCCCGTGCATCTGTTCTCAGACGCGACGCATGTGTTGATAGCTGCAATGAAGGACAAAGGGGTTAAACGGCTCATTTGCATCACTGGCTTTGGGGCTGGCGACAGCCGTGCGAGCATTGGTTTTCTCCAGCGCGTGCCATTTCAGATTGTTTTTGGCCGGGCTTATGACGACAAGAGCCTTCAGGAAAAGCTGATCAAGCAGAGTGGTCTTGATTGGACGATTGCCCGTCCTGGAGTTCTATTGAATGGCCCGCAAACAGGGCGCTACAAGGTTCTTCGCGAACAACCTCAGTGGCGCAATGGCGTCATATCGCGCGCAAACGTAGCCGACTTTCTCATCAAACAGATCGAGGATCGAAGTTTTGTTCACGCATGTCCTGTGCTGGTCAACTGAACTTGCCGGTTGAACACTCAGGCGAACAGGTCATGAGCAAGTTCCAACGCGTCGATCAACACATCAACCTCCGCATTGGTGTTGTAAAGTCCGAATGACGCGCGGCAGGTGGCGGTAAGCCCCAAATGGGCCATCAATGGTCCTGCGCAGTGCTGGCCTGCACGCACCGCGACCCCCTTCTTGTCTAGGATGGTCGAGAGGTCGTGCGCATGGGCGGCTGTCTCCATTGAAAAGGAAAAAATGGGGGCCTTGTCAGGAGTCGTGCCCTGCACCGAGATCCAGTTCAATCCATCAAGACGATCACGCGCATAGTCACGTAATTGCTTCTCGTGGGCGGCTATGTTGGCCATCCCCAGTTTCATCATGTATTCCAAAGCCACACCCAGACCTATGGTCTGCACAATGCCAGGGGTTCCAGCCTCGAATTTCATTGGCGGATCGTTGTAGGTCACAGTATCGCGCGTCACCTCGCGGATCATGTCGCCGCCACCCATGAACGGCCGAATCTCGGCCATCCGGTCCTGGCGGACATAAATCGCGCCAGATCCTGAGGGGCCATACAGCTTGTGACCCGTGACTGCGTAAAAATCACAGCCGATCTCTTGAACATTAATCGGCATATGGACCGCCGCTTGACTGCCATCAACCAGAACGGGCACGCCGCGCAAACGCGCACCTGCGCAAATCGCCGCCACATCCACGACGGTGCCCAGAACATTTGAGCACTGCGTGACCGCGATCAGCTTGGTTCGCGGCGTGATTGCGTCCAGCACCTTTGCCGGGTCCAATGCGCCAGTGCTGTCTACTTCCACCCACTTGATAATCACACCTTGCCGTTCGCGAAGAAAGTGCCACGGCACGATGTTCGCGTGATGCTCCATTATGCTGAGGATGATCTCATCGCCAGCCTGCATGCGGGGCATGGCCCAGCCATAGGCAACCATATTGATGCCTTCAGTAGCCCCCGAGTTGAAAACAATCTCATCCTCGCTGGCGGCACCCAAAAAACGTGCCACGATGCCACGCACGCGTTCATAGTTGTCAGTCGCAAGGTTGGACAGGGTGTGCAGGCCCCGATGCACATTGGCATATTCCTGCGCATAGGCGCGCGAAACTGCATCAATAACGACCTGTGGCTTTTGGGCTGAAGCGCCATTGTCCAAATAGACTAATTGTTTGCCATTGACCTTCCGCGACAAGATCGGGAAGTCACGGCGGATTGCTTCGATATCAAGCATGGCTCGGCTTACTCCTAAAAAAATTTGAACGGTAAACGCAGCCTCGACCTTGCGAGCTGCCCAGTTGCACTAGTGAAGTCCCAGTTTGACGCCACTGCGCTAAATGTTCAGGAATGCACGCCTTTTGCGATCTGGTTGGCGAAGTGATGGTTGGTGTCGCGGTGATGCGCCTCATCCGCACGCACGACGATAACCACATCGCGCAGGCGCGCGGTTGACGCCAGGTTCCAGTATTTGATCGCAATCTGAGGTGCAGCCACGTTTTCAACCCGACCTGCGTCGATCTCTTCAAGGTAGTGGGTATAGCTGATCACCGCTTCTTCCTCGAGATAACCGACCACCCGGTGTGCCGTTTTGGGGGCCAGCAAATAGAGAAAGAAATACAGGTTATAGAACACTGCCTGCGCGACCATGATCAGGGTTCGCTCAAACCGACTGGGCTGCGCAATATGAATGAAGGTCATCAAATGCATGCGTTCGTTGTCTGCTTCTTCGATCAATTCCTTGATCCAGCCTTGATCATCGCGGATGTGGCGAATAGCACGAAGGTGCTGCAACAAACCGCCAACCATACCCGGAACCGCTGCAACGGTTTCTAGCACCACGGCGCGGTGGCCATAGCGTTTCGCGAAAAACCTGTCGGCAAAGAACCGCATCGTTTTTACCACACGTAGTGCTGCACTGTCGCTCATGCTCAGGGGTTTGTGATGAACATTCAACGGATCAGCGCTGAATTCATTGCTGTGTTTCATGATGTTTCCGACCATTTTGTCACCTATTTAACTAGGGGAGCGCCTAACCGTTTCAACGGTTGGGAGATGGTCTAACAAAACTGTGATGGCAAAGAACGCGTCGCCTTATCAACTGTTAGCACACCTGAAGTGTCGGATAGAGTAGCCCCATCGGGCGCTCCAGTTTACATGTTGGTCCATGACGGGTTATCAGATTCCCCACGAACCTCAGGCTGCAATGTCCAATGTGGTGCCTTCTCATGTTGGTCATCGAATGATTTGTAACAGGCGCACCGATTTGGAAGCGGAGGTCACTGGCTCATTGGGTTCAGCGTACCAATACCGCCACTAGAGCGCCTCAACCACCTACACCTCACACCTCACGACAGAGCTCTCTGTTGGGCGGACCGCTACCGTCGCCGCGGATTTTCCCACGGCCGCCGTTGCAAGTGGGCTGAGTAGAAAATATGACCGATCGCGCGGGGCGTGCGCTTGGCTTTGGCGGCAGTCGCGCCATATTGGTTAAGGCAGTTCACCGGAAAGGACATGCGAAATGACGCAGCGCAGACAGGTTCTGATTGGGCTCGGCCTTGCGGCAACAGCCGCCGCATTGAAAGGTACGACCATGGCTCATGCCGAGACTGCAATCGCAACGCCGGACTGGACCTTTGAGTCAATCTATGGCGGGAGCTACGGTTCTGCGGATTTCGCAGGAAAGGTTGTGCTGCTGGTCAACACAGCCTCGCTCTGCGGCTACACGCCGCAATTTTCGACCCTGCAGAAGCTGCAGGACACCTACAAGGATCAGGGGCTTGTGGTCTTTGCCGTGCCGTCGGACGATTTTCATCAGGAAAAGGCCAGCAATGGCGAGGTGAAAAACTTCTGCGATCTGAACTATGGTATCACGATGCCAATGTCGGTGATCTCCCATGTCACAGGACCGAAGGCGCATCCATTGTACCTGTGGTTGAAGCAGACCACCGGCTTCGAACCGGAGTGGAACTTCAACAAGGTCCTGTTCGACCGGCAGGGCAAGGTCGTGGGCACGTGGCGCTCCGGCGCAGAGCCCATCGGATCGGAGATTGAAACTGAGGTTCAGCGCCTTCTTTCCTGAATGCCTGTCAGGCGCGAATCCAGCCATCGCCATTGCTCTGTCATGGGTGGGGAAATCATTTAGCCCTATAGTGCGCTGCTCTCTAAGCGTTTCTTGGCCCCCACCTTCCCGATTTTCGTCTGGCCTGCGATGCCACGCCTGATGGAGATTGGGTGGGAGTTTCGCTAGGGCTACTGCGGTGGGCGTTGTGCTGATACAGGTTTTGGATCGGAAGCATCACGCAGTTTTGAACTCGCCATCAACCAGTTTCCGAGCTATCAAGTGGGACAGGATTTTTGACAGGGAGCGTGGACGATTGGTTGACGGCACTGTACATGACGCATGGCAAAACGAGGTGGTACTGCGCCGCGTCGGTCAGTGTCACGCATCCGTTATGCTGTTGCGGATCGTTGCTCTATTCGTCCTGGCTGCCGTGCTGTTCCTCGGTCCGTTTGCTGGCGAGGCGCGGGCCCACGGTCTTCATCCCGGTATGACAGTACAGATTCCCGCAAACTGGGCCGAAAGCACAGTGTCACAGGACGAAGCCGTGAGTGCGCAAACCGCCCTTGGCGTCAATTGCTGCTCGACCACCGGATGCGCAGTGGCTGTTCTGACTGCAGCACATCCCGACATCGTCTTCGTTGCCATCGACGACGGCTTTGCATCGCCAGGCCACACGGTGTCTAAACCGTCGCCGCAAAGCGCGTTGAAACGCCCCCCAAGAGCCTGATCTAGAAATCGCTGCGACACCAGTCGCGGCATATCTTGATATGGCACATCTTGAGGCGTCTGATGACACTATTTCGTTTGAGTTCCTTCTCGGCCCTGTTGGGCATCGCCTTCTCTGGCGCTGCATTTGCACATGAGGGACATGTGCACGGCGATGAAGCACCGCCACCAACGGTGCAGACAGCACCGCGTGCCACCGCTGCCTCGCCGTTGTTTGAACTGGTGGCCGTGGCCAAGGGCACCGGACTTATGGTCTATCTGGACCGGTTCGAGACCAATGCCCCGGTAATTGGCGCGACGGTGGACGTCGAAACCCCGGCAGGACCAGCCAGTGCGGTTCAGGATGGCGAGGTCTACCGGCTGGAAGCCCCTTGGGTTACAAAGCCTGGCAGTTATGAGTTGCTGTTCACCATTGCCGCAGAGACGGAAATTGATTTTCTGACCGCAACTCTGACAATCCCAGAGCCAATGGTGGAGTCCCTTGTGATGGGAAAGCCAGCCGCCACGGTTATTGTCGGGCAGCTGCGCGCTGGGATCGCGTCAGTGCCGGATCGCCTGCAACGCGCTGATCCGGCTTTGGTCGCCATCGGGCTGCTTGGCCTTCTGGGCGGTGCGCTGGTGATGGCGCTGATGCGGCGATGGTTGATGGCGGCTGGGGTTCTGGCGGCTGTTCTGGTGCTGGTTCTGGGATCGTCGGTGGCCTTTGCAGAGACTGCACCTGCCTCAGATGGTACGGTAATCCGCGATGTAGCACAGCGTCTGCCTGATGGTCGGGTGTTCGCGCCAAAGGCGGCACAGCGCATTCTGGCAATCCTGACCATGGCCGCTTTAGAGGCTGAGCATCGCCGCAGTGTCGAGATGGCAGGCCGTGTGGTGCCTGACCCGAATGCCAGCGGGTTTGTGCAAACGGCAATCGGCGGGCGACTTGCTGCCCCGCCCGGCGGATTCCCCTCGCTTGGGGCGGTGGTCAAGGCAGGGGATGTGATGGCCTTGGTCGAGCCATCGCTAGCGGCGGCTGATCAGTCGTCGATCCGGCAATCCAAGGCGGAACTGGATCAGGAAATTGCGCTAGAGGAACGCGAAGTTGCGCGGGCTCGAACGCTGGCCGCAACCGGAACCGTCTCTCAGACTCAGTTGGAAGGCGCGGAACTGACGCTGCAGGGCCTGCGTGAACGCCGCGCTGCGTTAGACTCCATACGGATGGAGCCGGAGGTTCTGGTGGCCCCGGTTGCAGGCGTCATCTCGAAGGCGAACGCGGCACCAGGTCTGATTGCCGACACAAACACCGAAGTTTTCCACATCATCGACCCCGCGCAACTGTGGGTCGAGGCGCTGTCCTTCGGCGGTGAGCCGGTTTCGGGCGATGCGTCGATTGCCAGCGAGGATGGCGCGTCAATCCCGCTCAGCCTGATCGGAGCAGGTTTTGCCGAGGATGGTCAGGCGCAGCCCGTCCATTTCCGGATTGATGATGCCAGCGGTGCCTTGCGTGTGGGCGACCGGGTAACGGTGTTTGCAGAGACGGCGGATGTGATCGTGGGCATCGCGGCACCGCGCGAGGCGGTGATCCGGGGGGCCAACGGTGAGGATATAGTCTTCGTCCACATCGCCCCTGAATTGTTCGAGCCGCGCGCCGTGCGCACTGAACCCTTGGATGGCGGGCGGGTGATCATCGTAGCAGGAATTGCGGCGGGGGATCGTGTGGTCACCCAAGGTGCTGAACTTCTGAACCAGTTGCGATAGGAAACCGGGCACATGTTCACATTCTTGGTCACACAATCCCTGCGCAACCGGGTGCTGGTTCTGGTGCTAGCGGTCGTACTGATGGGTTACGGCGCATTCACCGCGTTGCGCCTGCCGGTTGATGTCTTTCCCGACCTAAACCGCCCCACAGTCACCATTATGACTGAAGCCGAGGGTTTGGCCCCGCCCGAGGTTGAACAACTTGTCAGCTACCCGATTGAAACCCAGATGAACGGCCTGCCGGGGGTCGACCGCGTGCGATCCGTCTCGGGTGTGGGCCTGTCGATCATCTATGTCGAGTTCGACTGGGGCACTGATATCTACCGCAACCGCCAGCAGATTGCCGAAAAGCTGACCCTTGTGGCGGCCCAACTGCCCGAAGGGGTGGTGCCGCAAATGGGGCCGATAAGTTCGATCATGGGGCAGGTAATGCTGGTGGCGATGACAGCGCCCGAAGGGGTTTCGCCGATGGAATTGCGCGAAGCCGCCGATTTCATCGTGCGTCCGCGCCTTCTGACCATCTCTGGCGTGGCACAGGTCATCCCTATCGGGGGCGAGGTGCGCCAGTTCCGCGTGGCCCCCAACTCGGCGGCCTTGCGGTCACTTGGGGTGACGCTGGCTGAGGTGGAGGCAGCCATCACCGCCTTTGGTGCCAACACTGGAGGCGGGTTCACAGATCAGTACGCGCGCGAGTTTCTGATCCGCAACATCGGCAGCACGCTGAGCCTTGAAGATCTGCGCAAGGTGGTGGTGCAAAGCGATGGCCGCCGATCGATCCTGCTGCATCAGGTGGCTGACGTTGGCTTTGGGGCACGCCTGAAACGCGGCGAGGCCGGGTATATGGGGCAATCGGCGGTCATCATTTCGGTCGAAAAACAGCCCGACGTCGATACCGTACAACTGACGCGCGATGTCGAGGCCGCACTTGCAGAAATCACCGCTGCCCTTCCAGACGGGATGCGCGCCGATGAGGTGCTGTTTCGACAAGCGGATTTCATCGAAACCTCGGTCAAGAACGTGCAAACCGTGCTGCTGGAGGCGGTGGTCGTGGTGGCCATCGTGCTCTTTGCGTTTCTGCTGAATGTGCGGACCACGCTGATATCGCTGACCGCGATTCCAGTATCCATCTTTGTCACCGCCATCGTGTTCAAGATGCTGGGCCTGTCGATCAACACCATGACGCTGGGTGGCCTTGCTATTGCCATCGGTGAATTGGTCGATGATGCGGTGGTGGACGTTGAAAACATCTTTCGGCGGTTGCGCGAAAATCGTGAGGCGGGCAACCCAAGGTCGACCTTTGATGTTGTGGTATCGGCCAGCCAGGAGGTGCGGTCAGGCATCGTTTATGCCACGATGATTATCGTGCTTGTATTCGTTCCGCTGTTTGCCTTGTCAGGCATCGAAGGGCGACTTTTTGCGCCGTTGGGGCAGGCGTATATCATCTCGATCCTTGTCAGTCTGGTCGTGTCGATCACCCTGACGCCGGTGATGGCTTATTACCTGCTGCCCGGCATGAAGCGGCTGGACGAACATGAAGGCTGGCTTGTGCGCACCCTGAAGCGCGGCAATCGGGCGGCTCTGACCGTGGTGTTTCGCTGGCAGAAATCGCTGATGGCGCTGGCGGCGGTGGGCGTGGTGATCGCAGCAATTTCCGCCACGATGCTGCCGCGCGCCTTTCTGCCCCCGTTCAATGAGGGCACCTTTACCATATCTATGCTGTTCAATCCCGGCATTTCGCTGTCGGAATCCCACCGTGTCGGTCTGATCGCCGAAAAGCTTATACTGGAGGTGCCAGAGGTGCGTGCAGTGGGCCGCCGTACGGGCCGCGCCGAACTCGATGAACATGCCGAAGGGGTGCATTCTTCGGAAATCGAGGTCGATCTGAACCCGTCCGACCGCCCCAAGACCGAGATTGTGGCCGATATCCGCGCGCGCCTGTCCATCCTTCCGGTGGCGGTTAACGTGGGCCAGCCGATCTCGCACCGACTGGATCACATGCTGTCAGGCGTGCGCGCGCAACTAGCGCTGAAAGTATATGGATCAGACCTTGATACCTTGCGGTCCGTGGCCGAAGGCTTGCGCGGCCGGATCGCGTCGATCCCCGGACTGGTGGATTTGCAGGTGGAAAAGCAGGTGCGCATCCCGCAGCTTGAAATCCGTATCGATTATGACCGCGCTGCCCTTTATGGCATCCAGCCCGCTGCGATCACTGAGGCGCTGGAGCGGTTGTCGAACGGGCGCGTTGTGTCAAAACTGGTGGACGGGGCGCGAAGCTATGATGTGGTAATGCGGCTAGCGGATGAAAACCGCACCACGCAGGCCTTGGGCGATCTGCTGATCGAGACACCCGCGGGCTGGGTGCCGGTGCGCGAACTGGCCGAGGTCCGCGAAACCGATGGGCCAAACCAGATCCTGCGCGAAGGCGGCAGCAGGCGGTTGGTCGTATTGGGCAATACCGATGGGCAGGTAGATATGGCCGCCGTCGTGGCCGAAATCCGTTCGGTGATTGCAGGGGCAGATCTGCCCGAAGGTTATACCGCCAATCTGGAAGGCACCTTTCAGGCGCAGGAAGAGGCCAGCCGGACAATTGCCCTGCTGTCGCTGGTATCGCTTGGAATGGTGTTTGCGATCCTGTTCAGCCGCTACAAATCCACTGTGTGCGCGCTCATCATCATGGGATCAGTGCCCTTGGCGCTGATCGGATCGGTTGCGGCCTTATGGATTGCGGGGCAGCCACTGTCGGTGGCGTCGATGATCGGCTTCATTACGTTGACGGGGATTGCGGCCCGCAATGGCATTCTGAAGATCAGCCATTACATAAACCTGGCGCTTCATGAGGGCATGACCTTTGGCCCTGACCTTATCATCCGCGGGTCACTGGAACGTCTTACCCCAGTCTTAATGACCGCCCTGTCGGCAGGTGTGGCCCTTGTGCCTCTGATGATCGACGCGGGCGCGCCGGGCAAGGAAATCCTGAACCCGGTTGCGGTGACCATCTTTGGCGGGCTGATCTCGTCCACCTTGCTGGATACGTTCCTGACGCCAGTTCTATTCCTGCGTTATGGCCGCAAAACGCTTGAACGACTGGTAGATGCCGCGCGCAAAGATCAGGCCGACGTCCGCGCGCCGCAGACTGCTGCGATCCAAACCTTCTGATCCCTGAAAGGAAACCCCATGCTTCGTGTGATACTTCTGACCCTGATGCTTGCCACGCCTGTCGCAGCCCACGAACCCGACACCGGCCCAAACGGCGGTGCGCGGATGGATGCGGGGCCTTACCGCGTTGAATTGGTCCCCGCCGGCACTTTGGTCACCATTCACATCACCCTAGATGATGATAGTGCGGTGGACACCGCCGCAATGACAGGAACTGCCATCCTGCTGATCGACGGCAAGCCTGTGCGCGTTGCGCTGATACCGGCAGCACCTGGAACTCTGTCTGCCGATACCGGTGTATCGGTCCCGTCGGCTGTGAAAGGCGCCGTGCAGATCCTTGGCGCGGATGGCGTTACGGTTCAGGCAAAGTTCTAAGCGGCTCTGCCCTAAACTCCGTCATGCTGCGTCGTAGGTTGTAAAGACCTCGACGCTACCATCGCGGCGGATCAGGTAGACGATGTAGGCCTCGCGTTGCGTTTCTGGCCCCATGCCTGGGGAACCGTTAGGCATGCCCGGCACCGACAGGCCAACGGCATCGGGGCGTTCTGCCAGCAGACGGCGGATATCGGCGGCGGGCACATGGCCTTCGATCACATAGCCCGCGATCCGGCCGGTGTGGCAAGACACGAGTGCATCTGGCACACCCGCAGTCTGTTTGAATTCGGCGAGCGCGTCATACTCCAGATCCTGTGCCTCGACGGCAAAGCCTGCGCCCTGCAAATGCAAGATCCAGTCGTGACAGCATCCACAAGTGGCAGTCTTGAAGACTTCGATGGTCTCAGGGCTTTGAGCAATCAATTGACCGGGCAGAATGCCAAGGCTGATCAGACTGGCGGTTCCGGACAGGACATGGCGACGATTGAGGGTCATTGGGTCTCTCCAGCGGATGCATCTGAGTTGAAGGGAAGTTTGGCCTGCTGCACCTGAAAGGCAAGTGCCGGGACGTCTTGGTTATCTATTGAAGCCCTGCCCGCTATGGCAGGCAGGCGCAACGAGGGATGCTTCACCCTCCAGATCGGCAATGATCGGGCAGTCTGGCCGATCATCGCCCGAACAGCCCTGCGCAAGATGTTCAAGCGTGGCGACCATGCTTTCCATCTCGGTGATCTTCCGACGCAGACCGGCGATCTGGGCCTGTGCCAATTGCTTGACGTCCGCGCTGTGGCGGCTGCGGTCCCGCCACAGCGCCAGAAGCTCGCCGATGGCCTCAACCTGAAACCCAAGGTCGCGGGCACGGCGGATGAAGCGCAGCATCTGCACATCGGTGCCGGTGTAGGTGCGATAGCCCGATGCGGCGCGCCCGGCAGACGGGATCAAGCCCGTCTGCTCATAGTAGCGGATCATCTTAGCCGAAACGCCCGAGCCTTTTGCGGCCTCTCCGATGTTCATGCTGGCGATCCTTTTTCTAAGGTTGGTTGGAATCTGCGAAGGCGCAGGGCATTGCCCAGCACAAACACGCTGGACAGCGCCATGGCCCCGGCCGCGAAGACAGGCGACAGCAAGATACCGAAGACCGGATAGAGCACGCCTGCTGCCACGGGGATCAGGGCCGCGTTATAGACAAAGGCCCAGAACAGGTTCTGCCGGATGTTGCCCATCGTGGCCCGGCTGAGCGCGATGGCATCGGGCACACCGGTCAAGCGACCCGACATCAGCACCACATCCGCCGCCTCGATGGCAATGTCGGTGCCCGTGCCGATGGCCAGGCCCACATCCGCCTCGGCCAGAGCCGGGGCATCGTTGATGCCGTCCCCGACAAAGGCAAGCGGACCGTGATCTCTGCGCAGCCGCTGGATCGCCTCGACCTTGCCGCCCGGCAGGACCTCGGCCATCACTGCATCGATGCCCAGTTGGCGGGCGATGGCCTGTGCGGTACGGGCGTTGTCACCGGTGATCATAGCGACCTTCAGGCCCAAATCGTGCAACGCGCGGATCGCCGCCGGGGTGGTCGGCTTGATTGGATCGGCCACGGCCATCATCGCCGCCAATCTCCCGCCGATGGCTGCATAAAGAGGTGATTTGCCCTCCGCCCCCATCCGCGCGGCCTCTTCGGCAAACGGGGCTACGTCCAGCCCCAACCGGGCCATGTAGCGGTCTGCGCCGATCTGCACACGCACCTCGCCCGCCATGGCCGTGACGCCGAACCCGGTTTCCGAGGCAAAGTCGGTCACAACAGTCAGGGTCACATCCTCAGCCTCAGCTGCCGACAGGATGGCCCGGGCAATGGGATGTTCCGATCTGGCCTCGACCGAAGTGACCCGCGCCAGCACCTCGGCCCGTTCAAACCCGGGGGCAAGGATCAGGTCGGTCAGCGCAGGCTTGCCCGCCGTCAGCGTTCCGGTCTTGTCCAGCGCCACGACACGGACGGATTGCAGCGCCTGCAACGCCTCTCCCTTGCGGAATAGGACGCCGAGTTCCGCCGCGCGCCCGGTGCCCACCATGATCGACGTGGGCGTTGCCAAACCCATGGCGCAGGGGCAGGCAATGATCAGAACGGCCACGGCATTCACCAGACCGTAGGTCAGCGCCGGGTCGGGGCCAAGCGCCAGCCAGACGGCAAAGGTCAGCGCGGCCAGCCCCATCACCACCGGCACGAACCAAAGGGTGATGCGGTCGACCAACCCCTGGATGGGCAGCTTGCCACCCTGTGCTGCCTCAACCATGCGGATGATCTGAGCCAGCATCGTCGCCTCGCCCACAGCCGTCGCGCGGAAGGTCAGCGCGCCGATCTGGTTGACCGTTCCGCCTGTAACCGCAGCCCCTGCGGCCTTGGCGACGGGGGCGGGTTCGCCAGTGATCATGGATTCGTTAATCCAGCTATCGCCCGCTGTCACTTCGCCATCGACCGGCACCCGCTCGCCGGGACGCAGGTCGAGCAGATCGCCCGTCCGCACCTCGGCAATCGGCACCTCGACGACCGTATCACCCCGATGGACACGGGCCATGCGCGGCTGCAAGCCAACCAACCGGCTGATCGCCTGCGACGTGCGACCTTTGGCCAGCGCCTCCAGAAACCGGCCCAGCAGGATCAGAGTGACGATTACCGCCGCCGCCTCGAAATAGACGTTCACCGTTCCGGGTGGCAGCAGGCCCGGCAGAAACGTCGCCACCACCGAATAGGCAAAGGCCGCCGTCGTGCCCACTGCGACAAGACTGTTCATGTCTGGGGCGAGGCGCCACAGCGCTGGATATCCCATGCGGTAGAACCGCCGCCCCGGCCCCAGCAGGACAAGCGTGGTCAGCACGAACTGCAGCATCCAGCTTGTCTGCATCCCGATGGTGGTCATGATCAGATGGTGCACCGGTGCAAACAGATGGGATCCCATTTCCAGCGCGAACACCGGCAGGCTTAGCGCTGCCGCAATCATCAGGTCGCAGCGCAGCAAGGCTTCCTCCGCCTCCTTGCGCGCCGCGCCTTTGGCATCGCCCGCGGCCGAGGCTTGAACCAGCCGCGCGTCGTAACCCACCGCCTCAACCGCTTTTTGCAGCAAGGCAGCGTCTGCTGTTCCAGTCACGGTGGCCCGTTCGGTGGCCAGATTAACGCTGGCCGAGGCAACGCCCGGCACGGCGGTCAGGGCCCGTTCCACCCGTGCCACGCAAGAGGCGCAGGTCATGCCTTCGATGGCGAGGTCCACAGTCTGCGAAGGCACGGTATAGCCCACCCGGTCCACTGCCGCGATCAGAGCCGCGCGGTCAATCGGTGCCGCTGATAACACTTCGGCCCGTTCAGTGGCCAGATTGACGGTCGCAGACGTGACGCCTGGCACCGCCGCCAGCGCACGTTCCACGCGCACCACGCAGGAGGCGCAGGTCATACCCTCAACGGGCAGGCTAAGGGTGACGGGAAGCGTTGGGGCAAAGGGGACGTTCATGGCGACGGTCCTGATCAGGTATAGATGGGTCGCCTTGACAGATAGGCCTTCCCATCATTGGAAGGTCAAGCGGCAAATTACACAAAAACGTGCTCTTGACCTTCCAACGCTTGGAAGCCCCAAGTCCTATGTATCGAAGTCAAACAGAACGAGGATGCGATGCAGTTTCATATTGAAACGATGACCTGCGGTGGCTGTGCCCGCGGTGTGACAAAGGCGATCCAGAGCGTCGACGCCGCGGCGACGGTACAGGCCGATCCGCCCAACCGCCGTGTGGAAGTGACCACCACCGCGCTGCGCGACCAGATCGTTGCCGCCCTGACCAAAGCGGGCTTTGCGCCCGCGTGACCGACCCAAAGGAGACGAAAATGAAAAAGACCGTACTTGCCCTGACCGCTGCCACCCTCGTTGTCGCAGGCAGCATTGCATTTGCCCAGATGAAAGGCATGGACCACGGCAACATGGCCGGCGGTTCCATGGACGGCAAGGCCATGATGGACCATTCCGCGTTGATCCCGCCCGAGTTCGCCAATGACCCTGCGACCATCGCCTACGCTGACGCCATGGACAAGATGATGGCCGACATGATGGTGCCCTACACCGGCGATCCGGATGTGGATTTCATGGTGGGGATGATCCCGCACCACGAAGCCGCTGTTGCGATGGCACGGGTAGCGCTCGAACATGGCACCGATCCGGAAGTGCGCGCGCTGGCCGAAGAGGTCATCGCAGCCCAAGAGCGCGAGATTGCCCAGATGAAAGCCTGGCTGGCCGCACGCGGTCAGTGACCTATCGAACACGAGCCCGCTTTTCTACGGCACGGCCCATGCTCGAAACGCTCAAACGTACCTCAATTGGTCTTGGTAGCCTGGGACTGCGGCGACTTCAGCACGTGGCCTCACGCTTACTTCAGCCCTGAAGGGATGGGCATAAATCTCTTCGGGCATCGCTACGAAGCTTGCCTGAATATCTTCCGGACTGATCCGGCGACAGGCCTGCAATCAGATTTCCGGACAGGACGGAAAAATCTGATGTCGTCCACCTGCGCGATCAGGAATACTTCCCAGCGTCGAGGTCAGTTTTTACCGATTGCCCGGTGAGCCATTTGGCATACCGGGCAAAGCAAAGCCCACGAAGTCCGGGCGATCCTGCACCAAGCAGAGGACATCGCCTCAAGGATGTTTCCCTCGATTATAGAGTCATCGATCTTGCCTGTTGTTGCGCAGAACCAAGGGCTTAATCATTGAGCGTCGACCATGGTGATTAGTTCACTCTTTCAGGTGGCGAGCTTAACCGCAGGCAGCAATATTTTGACCACTGTGCCGTTTTCGCTGGACTGTGTTTCCAGGCCGCCGCCAGATTGGATCGCTAAGCCCGCAACCATCGAAGGCCCAAGATCGGATCCCGTGCCTATCGCCTTTATCGTAAAGAATGGATCAGCAACTCTGTCCAGGACGGCCGATGGCATTCCAATCCTAGCACCTGCAGGGAAGCTTTGATCTGCAAACGCCGGACGTTGGACCCGTTCGGCAAAGACCTTGTTCGTTGGAAAATCGAATCCGCTCACCCAGGCCGATCGAACTCATCCGGTAGTGTCATCGCTCTTGGCCCCATGTGCAGGCTCTCGCAGCGGCTGGAACAACATGCGGTCGAGCCACAGCTCGCGCCGCGTCCGAAACTGTTCGATGCCGATCTGCATGTCCTGATGCCCCAACCGCGGCACGGGCCGGTAGGTGCGAAAGATCCAATCCCACCAAGGCAGATTGAACCCGTAGTTCGAGTTTGTCTCGACCGGGTCCGATGAGTGATGCACCCGGTGCATGTCCGGTGTTACCATGACCAGACGAACCACCCGGTCCAGCGCCGTGGGAAGCGAGACATTGCCATGGTTGAACAAGGCCGTCGCGTTTAGAACGATCTCGAATAGCAGGACCGCCACCGGCGGCGCCCCAAGGGCCGTGACGACCATCAGCTTGAAGGCCATCGAAAGCATGATCTCTACTGGATGAAAGCGCAGCCCAGTTGTCGTGTCGAACTCCAAATCGGCGTGGTGCATCCGGTGTAAGCGCCATAAACTCGGCACGGAGTAAAATATCACATGCTGCAGATAAATCGCAAAGTCCAACACCAGCATAGCACCCAGAACTTCGACCCACTCTGGCAGAGACAAAAGGTTGAACAGCCCCCAGCCCACCTTTTGGACGTAGGACGCCAGACCAACCGCCAGAACCGGAAAGGTCAACCGCAACAGCGCCGTATCCACCACGACCAAAGCCAGATTGTTGCTCCAGCGGATCAGCCGGGGAATTTCCTGCCTCCGGCAGGGCGAGGCCGTCTCCCAGATGACCATTAAGATCAGGACACCAAGAAAGACCGCAAGTCGCCACTGAGGCTCGTACGACAGCAAGAAATCGGTCATCTTGGGCTCCGTGAAAGGCTTCCCTTTCTTAGCCTGAAACCGATGGCTCTTGGGGAAAACTTGTACTGTTGCGCGGCGATGGAGGGGACGCACCGCCTTTTTTCCGCGCTCGCCAACCTTGACGGCCTTGCAACCCGGTCACTTGCACCAAGCTTGATGTCGTTTCAGAAGTGGGATCGGGAGAAAGCCTTTGTCGTCAAGAGAAATGGTGTGATTGAACTGCGCCTCCGACCTTGTCCGCCACCCTTCCATTCCAGGGCGAAGTGGGCCTAAGCTGCACCTCGAACCATGCACACCTTTTGCTGTTGCTGCACCAAAGAGGTCAGTGGTGGAGGCACGTCAATAGCCTCCACCACCTGACACTCAATCGAAACGTTTGATTTCAGTATAGGCACCGGCAACGCGCAGGGTGACACTGACTGGGGCTTCGCCGCGATTGCGCCAGAACCAGCCATGGTTGCCAGTGAAGGCGGCCGTCAATTCGCCGGTCGCTTCGGCCACAGCCCGGCCCTTTTCATAGCTGATCTCATTGCCTGACCCATCGCCGTGCAGGTCGAAGTTGACCTCGCCGCCTTCAACCTTCCATTCGAACGGGGCGACTGCACCTTCTTCCATCACCAGCTTGATCTCGATCCCCTGACCGGGATCCAGCGCAAAGGTGATCTCGTCTTTCCACTCTGCCGCGACGGCGGGAGCCTCCTGCGCATGAGCGGTGCCCACGAAGGCACCAAAGATCACGTCCATGATGCCCGGCTGCAATGAGGACTGCGGTTCAGCCTCTTTTTCCATCAACAGCCGATCCGCCTCTGCTTCTTCGGCAAGCTGCGATTTGATCTCGCCCATCTCGGCCAACCCGAGAACGCCGCCGATGCCGGTCGGGTCTATCCCGTATTCCGACGGCCACACGACTGTAACCAGCAGCGCCGCCGCCACCCCCGCCGCAATGGCGGTGGAGCGCCAGAGTTGGCGCGCGGTCGGCAGATCGTCGAGGGTCGGTTTCTGTGCGTTGTGCATGATTTATCCTTTCACGAGAGCGCGAGGCCCGTCAGTTGATAGAAAACAAGGAGGAAGCCCGCCGACATCATCACGACATTGGCGGTATAGGCCTGGCCCCAGAACCGGGACGATCTGCGCCAGAAGCCCATTGCGATCAGGATGATCGAGAGAGCCAGCAACTGACCCAGTTCGACACCGATGTTGAAGGCAATCAGATTGCCCAGCAGGCCATCGGGCGCGATGTCATAGTCAAGGATTTTGGTCGCAAGGCCAAAGCCATGAAGCAGGCCAAAGGCTAGTGTCGCCGCGCGGGTATCGGGTTGAACCCCGAACCAGCGTTGAAACGCGCCCAGATTGTCTAACGCCTTGTAGACCACCGAAAAGCCTATGATGGCATCGATGACATAGCTGTTGATCTTGATGCTGAACCAGACGCCGGTCAGCATGGTGATCGAATGGCCAAGTGCGAAGAGGCTGACGTAAAGGCCGATATCCTTCATCTTGTAGAGGAAGAAGATCACGCCAAAGAGGAACAAGATATGGTCGTATCCCGTCACCATGTGCTTGGCGCCAAGATAGATGAACGGGATGGGCAGGAAGCCGGAAACCTCCTGCACGTAGCCGGCGTCGCCTTCGGTTACGTTATGGGCCAATGCTGCACCAGCCATCAGTGACGCGAGAGTCAGTGTGGCAAGGGTTATCCAGATGCGCATAGGCACCCGGGTGAGAAATGTCATGATAGGGTCCTAGAAAGAAAAGGTCTGAGGAAGGCCGCGCAGAGGACGCAGGCCGGTTCAGGTCTTCAGACCGTTTCCCGCGGCGGGCGCCTGGGTCCATCCCGGATCGCGCCCGACAAAACCTGGAGATCGTCAAACTTGGCGACAGTCCGCATGCCGAAGATCTTGGTGTCCTGCCCAGCCAGAATGACAGGCCAGGCATGATCGTGGTCCGTGCCGTCGTGATGCTGGTGGCTATCTGCCTGCCAGACCTCGCCCTTTTCTGCGTGCCAGGCAGCATGGTCCGCTTCGGCGACCAGAGTGCCAGGGCCGTGGGTCAGCGCGTCCATCACAGGGGCTGACCCCAATGAAAGCAGCAGCATCAACGCCGCCAGCGTTCGCATGACCCAGCTAAACCCGCGCATCTGCTCCTCGGCGCAACCCTGTTCGCAGGGCCCTTCTTGTTTCTTGCTTTATCCCCCCATGGGGGATATGCCTTTCATATGTCAGAACCTCATGTCCATGCAAGCCATCCTGCAATTGCCACCCGGCTGAAACGTGCCGAGGGGCATTTGCGCCGCGTCATTGCGATGATCGAGGAAGGCCGGTCCTGCCTTGACCTCGCCACGCAGTTGCACGCCGTCGAACGTGCCGTGGCAGAGGCGAAACGGGCGCTGATCCATGATCACATCGACCATTGCGTGACGGCAGAGGGCGCGCACGACCTTACCGAAATCAAATCCCTGACGAAGCTGCTGTAAATGCTGAAGACCCTGCGCAACCCGACGTTTCGCCATCTGTTCGCAGCCCAGCTTGTGGCGTTGATTGGCACGGGCCTTGCCACCGTGGCACTTGGGCTTCTGGCCTGGAACCTGGCAGGTGCCAATGCGGGCGCGGTGCTGGGTACGGCGCTTGCCATCAAGATGGTCGCCTATGTGACCTTGGCCCCGGTGGCCGCCGCCGTTGCGGAGCGTCTGCCACGCCGGGCATTTCTGGTGGCGCTGGACCTGATCCGCGCGGGCGTCATTGCTTGCCTGCCCTTCGTTGATCAGGTCTGGCAGATTTATGTGCTGATCTTCTTTCTTCAGGCAGCATCAGCAGGGTTCACGCCGGCGTTTCAGGCTGTCATCCCCGATGTCCTGAAGGACGAAGAAGAATATACCAACGCTCTGTCGTTGTTGCGTCTGGCCGAAGATCTGGAACAACTCGCCTCACCGATGATTGTGGCCGCGTTGCTGACCGTCTTCAGCTTTCCGGTCCTGTTTGTGGGCACGGTGGTTGGGTTTGTCGTATCGGCCCTGCTGGTGGTAACGGCCCGTCTGCCGGATCGGGTGCGTGGCGAGAACAGCCAATTCTGGGCCGATGTCACCAAGGGCATCCGCATCTATACCCGAACGCCCCGCCTGCGCGGGTTGATGGTAATGGAGGCCGCCGTCGCGGCAGCGGGGGCCATGGTCTATGTCAATACGGTGGTTCTGGTCCAGGCGCGCCTGGGTTTGGGTGAGGAGTCGGTGGCGCTGGCCTTTGCGGGCTTTGGGGCCGGGTCGATGCTGGCGGCCCTCCTCTTGCCGCGCATCCTTGACCGCCTGGCAGATCGCCCTGTGATGATCGGCGGGGCCGCATTGATGGTTGCGGACGTCGCACTGGTGCCACTGGTTGGCAGCCTGATCACCCTGATCGCTCTTTGGGCCATCATTGGTTTCGGGTTCTCTCTGACACAAACCCCTATTGGCCGGATCATCAACCGCTCTGCCCGTGAAGCAGACCGTGGTGCTGTCTTTGCCGCGCAATTTGCACTGTCCCACGCCTGTTGGCTTGTAACTTATCCACTGGCAGGTTGGATCGGTGCCGAGGCAGGACTAACCACTGCCGCGCTTGTCCTCGCCGGAGTTGGCGCGCTTGGCCTGATCGCCGTGCTGCGCATCTGGCCGGCGCAGGATGCAAGCGACGTGGCGCATGACCATCCGGACTTGCCCCCTGATCACCCGCATTTGGCCGAACACGGGGCCCATCATGCCCATGCCTTTGTAATCGACGACCTGCACCGCCGCTGGCCCCGCGCGGCCTGAGCATGATAGCGCTTGGCGGTTTGTTTTTGGCTGCCTTTGCCGCGGCCACGTTGATCCCGGCCCAGTCTGAGGCGGCGCTGGTTGCGCTGATCCTGTAAGGCAGTCAGCCGATCTGGCTGCTTTTGACTGTAGCAACTTTTGCCAATGTGCTTGGCTCCGCCGTGAATTGCGCCATGAGGCGATTTCTGATCCGGTTTGCCGACCGCCGCTGGTTTCCGTTTTCCCAAGCGCAGATGGACAGGGGCACAGGTTGGTATTCTCGTTGGGGTCACTGGAGCCTGCTGGCCTCATGGGTTCCGGTCATCGGCGACCCGCGGACACTGGTTGCAGGCGTCCTGCGCGAACCATTCTGGCGGTTCGCGCTGATTGTCACCCTTGCTAAAGGCGGTCGTTATCTGTTGCTGACCTGGGCCACGCTGGCCCTGTCCTGATCAGCCCTGCGCCGGAACGCCGGAACGGCAGTTACTGTTTTCGTTATGTTTATGTGAGCGGAAGCAAATTGGTCGAGCGGTACATTTCGGAGTGGTAGGGCGGTAGGGCGCGGCTTTTTTTGGCCACCGTTCGCCTGAATTAATGACGCTTTCGCAAACTCCCCCGTAAGTGCACAGGCGGCACCGACGAGGAAGATCGCCTCACCCCCCTATTCGAACCACCACCATCCCCGTCAAATGCCAGATGGCCGCCATCATGATCCCCATATTGAAGGCAAACTCATTCGCGCAGGATTGTGCGAAGAAGTTGCCCTCAAGGAACATGCAGGACCCTTTGCAGAGCTGTACCACTGGACAGGCCATGCATTCCGGCCGGAAGGCGAAGTGCGTCGCAGTATCTAGGGCGATGGCATCGAAATCGGTGACGTGGCCGATTTTGTGCGCCCCTTTTGCGCCAGTGTTCTGGCAGGTCATGACATTGCCGCGCAGGTCGACGGCGATCGCGTCAGGGCTGTCCATGCCACATTTCTGACCCAGGGCCTCGATGGGCCGCCGGCGCTGGATGGAGGCATAGAATTCGTCGATGCGCTCGCCAAGGCCAAAGGCGTTTGGATCCTTAACCAGGGCTTCGAAGATCGACCGGGTGAGGCTATTCAGTTCGGCGGGTTCAAATCGTCCCGTCCCGATGGCGGTTGCGGCGTCATAGACGTTCACCACGCCCTCAAGGCCTACGAAGATGTCCGGCCCGACCTTTTCGGCGAACCATGCCCTGAGGGCCTTCAGATCGTGATTTTGGCGCGTCAGCACGGCATTGAACCCAGTCTTTTCGGGGCGCTGGGCCAGCAGCGCATCAATCCAGACCCGCTTATCCGGATCGTCGAAGGGATCAGGCCCTCGCAGATGCTGCCCGGGGCCGTCATGCGAGATCGTAATCGCAATGTCGTGGGCGATGATAAAGTCGATCTTTTCGCGGGAGAGAAGCGAGCCGTTGGTCACGATCGAGAAGCGCGCAGCCGGAAAGCGCTCTGCCAGTGCGGGGATCAAGAGCTTGATCTTGGCCCAGTAGAGAAAGGGCTCACCACCCCAAAGCTCGATCTTTTCGGGGGCTTGCGCGATCCAGCCGTCCAACTGGGTCAGGAAGTTCTCGACATCCGCCAGTTTCGAGACGGTGGCATCTGCGATCTGGAAGGCCTGACTGCAATAGGTACAGGCGTAGTTGCACGATAGGCCCAGCTGGATTTTGAGGATACGCGGAGCGCGGGATTTGCCCAGCGGCTTGTCTTTGGCCACGCGCGGTACGGGCGCGAAGATGCCCGGATCCACAGTCAAGGGCAGCCCCGCGCAATCGGAGGTATGCGGGTTGTAGCGGGCGTGATGGCGGCTGCCATCCCGCGCTTCGAGCGTAAGATCGAACCGCATCAGTCAAAAAGCCTTTCTTCAATCGCCACAGGCAGGTTAACGCGGAAGTTCGCGACCACCTGCACATGCGGCGTGCTCCCCTCATAGGGGTGCTGGTTGTGGGGAATATGGGAGGGGAAGAAGACTGAGAGCCCGGGGCGCGGATTGACCGAGAAGCCGTGCCGCGCCTCATAGGGCAGCCGACCCTCGTCAAAGTAGCGCGAGGGATCCTCGATCACAAAGCGCGGGTTACCGACAGAATTCACAGGCTGACCTGCTCCGCCACCGGTCAGAAAGTGCACGCAGGTCAGATCCCCCTCGCGGCTGTCCTTGTGGGTGGAGATGAAGCCGCCGGGAGCGATCACCAAGGCGCGGTTTTCGCAATGGTGGGGATCGAGGTAGCGCGCCCAGGGGCCGAGGACGGCTCTGGCGCAGGTGAAGAGATGGGCTTTTAGGGCTTGGCCTACGTCGCTCTTGTCCAGAATGCCGCGCACACGGCGCTTGGAAGCGCTATCGCTGGCACCCGTATCGCGGCCTTGGGTGGCCGCAATCGCTTCGTCTGCCAACTGCCTGTTCACCGCCCAATCCACCGGTGTCTCGAAGAAGGTGACCCGCGTTGGCCAGAGGTCTATGAATGTGCTGCGAACCTCCATCCTCAGCACCGGCAATTGCAGTTGCAGTTGTAGTATTGCCGGTTCGCCGTGATGGTAACCGTCGCACCGCTGCCCCCGCCCGAGAGCGAGCCGACATAGCAGTTCGAGGTGCAAGCCCCACCGGCGCAGGTCTGGTGCAGGATTGAGCCTAGGCTCTGCCCCGAGGTCGGGGCCCCATTGACGAGCGCGATTGTGTTGACGTTCCCCGTGCCGATCGCAGGTGTGTTCGCGATGCGCGACCAATCCACAAAGCCTGTGTCATCAATCACGATTGTCGTTCCGACCTTATAGGCCATGGCTGCCTCCTTGCGC
Source organism: Pseudorhodobacter antarcticus (assembly GCA_945862465.1). GTDB lineage: Bacteria > Pseudomonadota > Alphaproteobacteria > Rhodobacterales > Rhodobacteraceae > Stagnihabitans > Stagnihabitans antarcticus_A. The sequence goes on from CAMAYO010000026.1 coordinate 30,129, forward strand.
CTGATAGGCCAGGATCTGGGAAAGACCGGCCTTGCAGTGGGAATTGGGGAGATCAAGGGAACACAGGACCGGAATGCACATCCGCTCTTCGCCCTCAAAGTAGGTGCTGTCGTGGGGCACATGGCCCTCGAAGACGAGCATCGAGCCTGTGCGGGGCTCAACCGCATACCACCCACCGATATAGGCCTCGGGGTTTTGGCAAGGCCAAAGCCGCTTGCCGACATTGGCCGGATCGTAAAACCGCACCGAACCGCGGTGGAGCGAGGTGGCAGGGCAGTCCGCGTCCAGCACAACACGCGGATAATAGGTGCACACGATGTCGCTCTGGATATGGGTGTGCGTGTTAATGCCGACATTCTCGCCCAAGGGTCTGCGCTGCCAGAAGGTGTCCGACATCATGCGGATCTCGCCTTCATGCGCATAGCCATAAGCCAGTTGAAGATATTCGCGCACGGCCGCCGCGACCATCTGTGCGAGCACGCCAAGGGCGGGGTCTTGGCCATCCATCAGGAAGTTATGGCGGAGATGACCGAGGTGGTTGGTCAGATCGCCAACATTACGGCCATCGCCTGCCTCGCGGATGCGGTTGGCCTCGGCATCTGCGGCCGCCAACGCGTGCAGACGGTCATTGAAGCCCTCGGGCATCTCCCAGTGCTTGTGCAGGACAAAGGCTGGATAGATCATCTGCAATTCGGTTGTGGTCGCGATTTCCATCACACGACCTCCAGAATGATCTTCCCGATCGCGGTGTAATGGCCGGCGTTGATCTTGACCGCGATGCGCTCACCAGGGGTCAGCCCCAGCGCCTCAACGAAGAAACTGCCCGCGCCACTCGCATCCGTCACAAGGCGCCGCCTTGGCAGATACCCCGCATCGCTCTCCAGCTTCAT
>CAMAYO010000027.1 GCA_945862465.1 Pseudorhodobacter antarcticus
GTGGGGTTCACTTTGCCGGGCATGATCGACGATCCAGGTTCGTTTTCTGGCAAGATCAACTCCCCCAAGCCCGAACGCGGGCCAGACCCCAACAGTCGCAGGTCGTTGGCGATTTTGAACAGGCTTGCTGCCACGGTTTTCAACGCGCCTGAAAACATCACCATGGCGTCATGGGCGGCCAGCGCTTCGAACTTGTTGGGCGCAGTGACAAAGGGCAGGGCGGTGATATCCGCTATCGCCGCAGCCACACGGGTATCCCAGCCTACACGAGTGTTGAGCCCCGTGCCCACAGCTGTACCGCCTTGGGCCAGTTCATAAATGTCGGGCAGGCACATCCTCACCCGCGCGATGCCCTTGGCGACTTGGGCAGCATAGCCCGAAAACTCCTGCCCCAAGGTCAACGGCGTGGCATCCTGCGTATGGGTGCGGCCGATCTTGATGATGTCTTTGAACTCCACCGCTTTGGCATGCAGCGCCCCGTGCAGTTTTTCCAACCCCGGCAGCAGCACATCGCGTGCCATCATGCCGATGGCGACGTGCATCGCCGTGGGAAAGGTGTCGTTCGAGGATTGGCCCATGTTCACATGGTCGTTCGGATGCACGGGCTTTTTCGACCCCATCACCCCGCCCAGCATTTCAATCGCGCGGTTCGAGATGACCTCGTTCGCGTTCATGTTCGATTGCGTGCCTGACCCCGTTTGCCACACCACCAGCGGAAAGTTATCGTCAAACTTGCCGTCAATCACCTCTTGCGCTGCTGCGGCAATGGTTTGGCCCAAAGCGGCGTCGATGTCGCCCTGTGCGATGTTCACCAAGGCACAGGCTTTCTTGATCACGCCCAAGGCGCGGATAATTGCGACGGGTTGGCGCTCCCAGCCGATGGGGAAGTTGATGATCGACCTTTGGGTCTGCGCGCCCCAGTATTTGTCGGCGGGAACATCCAGCGGGCCAAAGCTGTCGGTTTCAACACGAATGGCGGTCATAGCGCAGGCTCCTATCATTGCAGGGGGCTTTTACGTCGCCTGAGTGGAAAACTCAATCGGTATACAGTCGCATACCGTCAGGCGCGCCGGAATGTGTGCACGCGCGCTGGGGGCAGGTTTAATGGCACAAAGGCGGTTTGTTTCCAAACCAACCCAAGCGATTGCAACTGCGCCTCTTCCAGCGCGGGGCGGGGGCCGTAGGTGAATTGCACATAGATGCCGTCAGGGCCTAAAATCTCAAACGCTGCGGCCATGATCGCGCGGCGCAGCGCCATCGGCATCGACAACAATGGCACGCCCGAAATAACCGCATCCACACCTTTTTCCACCATGAGCGGTGCGGTTTCGGCCCCTGCCAGATGCACCGTGACACCTGCAAAACGGGCGCGCAGATGGGCGACGAATTCAGGGTTCATTTCAAAAAGGGTTAGGTTTTCGGGGCGAACCCCCGCATTCAAAATACCTTGGGTCAACCGCCCCGTGCCCGGCCCAAATTCCACCACGCGCCCGGTGTGGGGGCCAAGCTCCTTGGCCATGGCTTTGCCCAAAAACCGCGACGATGGCGCCATCGCAGACACTTGCAGCGGCCGGCTGATCAGCTGCCGCAGAAAAAGAAGCGTTTCGCTCATATTGCCCTATGATTTCCGGAACTTATCCAAGCGCACAACCGTCGCGTCATGCTGGGGGGCGGGGGGCTCGTCATCGGGGCCCTCGTCGTCGTCGTTCGAGACTTGGGCATCAAAGCGCAGGCCAAATTCCACCGACGGGTCCACAAAGGTGCGCAACGCGTCATAGGGAATGGTCATGCGTTCGGGGTTGTTGCCGAAGTTCAGGGTGATCGAGAAGCTGTCTTTCGAAACAGTCAGGTTTTCAAACCAGTTCTGCACAACGATTGTCATCTCGCCCGGATAGCGGGTGCGCAGCCAATCGGCCAATTCCACGCCCTCGCTAGTGGTGTCAAAGGTGATAAAGAAGTGATGCGCACCCGGCAGGCCAAAGGCTGCCACGTCTTTCAACACGGTCTGGATCAGCCCGCACATGGCTTTGTGCATCAAGTTGCCGTAATCAATCGCCTTGGCCATGTGAACTCCTTCCGCTTCTGGGCCCCAACATAGGCAATTTGCCCCCGAAGGGAAGAGAGCCCGTCACATCATCCCCCCAAGCGCGCTGGCTAAAGCCGCTAAGCCCAAGACGAGGGGCAAAGGCCATTGCCGCCGCAGCAAAAGATAGGCCGACCCCAGCGCCAAGACGGTGGGCAGGGGCCGCAAAGAGGTGAATTGCGGCCACATCACATGGATCGGTCCCAGATCGATTCGCCCGACTTGGGCAAAGATCACATGGGCCGCAAACCACAGCGACAGGTGGGCGATGACACCCACCACGGACGCCGTGATAAAGCTCAAAGCGCCCGACAGGCGCGGCATCTTCGTGATGCGGTCCAGCCAAGGGCCAGCGGCAAAGATCCATAAAAAGCATGGGACGAAAGTCATCCAGAGCGTGATTGCAGCCGCCCAAAGCCCGCCGAGCCAGCCGTCTTTTTGATAGCCCGCCACATAGGCCACAAACTCTGTCACCAAGATCAACGGCCCTGGGGTCGTTTCGGCCATCCCCAAGGCGTCGATCATCTGCGGCAGGGTCAGCCAGTGCTTCTCCACCACCACCGCTTGGCTCATCCATGCCAGAACGGCATAGGCCCCGCCAAAGGTGACAACCGCCAATTTGGAAAAGAACACCGCCACTTCGGCATAAAAGCCGGGAGATAGCACGACAAGCGCTGCCAAAGGCACCAGCCAGATCGCGCCCCAAATAGCCACCGCTTGCCCCGTAGCCCCCCACGGGCGCGGCCCGCTTGGGGGTGGGGCTGTGCCCTCAGTCGTCAAATACCCATAAAACCCCGCCGCAATGATCACTGCTGGAAAGGGCAGGGCAAAGACCGCCAGCGCCACAAAGGCCAAAGCTCCAGCGATCCCATGCGACCAAAGCGTCAATGCGCGGCGCGACAGGCGGATCAACGCTTGCACCACCACCGCCACCACTGCCGCCTGCACGCCCGTAAACAGCGCCGCCACCGCAGACACCTGCCCAAAAGCCGCATAAAGGGCGGCAAGGGCCAAAACCACCACAGCCCCCGGCAGCACGAACAACAGCCCAGCGATCAGCCCGCCGCCCGTGCCTTTCAGGCGCCATCCCGTCCACGTCGCCAGTTGCATCGCCTCTGGCCCCGGCAAAAGCATGCAAAATGACAGGGCAGAAAGAAACTCAGCCTCGGATATCCAGCGGCGTTCCTCGACCAAGGTGCGGTGCAGCAGCGCGATTTGGGCGGCTGGCCCGCCAAAGGACAAAAGACCGATGCGCGCAAAGACGCCAAAAAGCGTGCGATAGGGGATCATCTCGTTTTGTGTTTGGCCCGCCATCCTCGCCTTGTGCGGCAGGAATGTGACACGGGCAAGACGCCCGCCATTTAGACCGTGAAAGCGGATTAGGCGCAGGTTTCTGTTGCCAGGTACCTGCAAACCCCGCCTTACGGTGCTAACCGCAAGGGCTTAGTTTGGCTTTCTCGAACTGCTCACGCAGCCAGAGCATAAGCCGGAGCACGGTTGTCATTTGCAACTGTGATCTTGGACCGATAACGGTGGTACCTCACCGAGCAAAAGCTGGCCCCTTTGAACGTCCGTCGATCCTATTTCGGCCCCAGAACCTGAAATGAACAGGGTTTTGGTGGAGCCGCCGGGTACCGCCCCCGGGTCCGATCCGTCTATTATGGGTGCGTTTATCGCCATAGTCTGAATTGCTTCAGACAGCGCCAACATAAGGCGCGATAGGGCAGGGCGCAAGGGTGGGCAAAACAAACCGCCCAAAGCGCGTGGCCTCGGGCGGTTTGAGGGGTTTAGGCCAGATCAGAAGCCGGCTTTGATGTCTTCAAACTCTTTGACCATGCGGTCGCGCAACGCCGGATCAATCGGCGTCTGCGCCAACATGGTCGAGGTGATCGGATCCACATCCGCCGCTTTCAGCGCTGCAAGATCAATGCTTTGCATCGACACCGCATTGGTCGAGGCATAACCCACATTGTCCAGCAAGGGCTGGGCCGCACCATGATCAAGCCAAGCGTTGATGAAATCATAGGCCTTCTCTTCCTTGCCCGGCCCATCCTTCAGATTGACCCAGCCGCAGAACCAGCTGGAAGCGCCCTCTTTGGCTTGGCGTTGGAAGCCCACGGGGAAGTTTTCGGCCCGCAGCAAAGCGATGGTGTCGTTCCATGTCCAAGACACCAAAACCTCACCCGACGCCATAAGCTGGCTCAACTGGGCAGGGTCGGCCCAATAGGCCAGAACGTTGGGATGCACCGAGCGCATCCAATCAGCGGCAGCTTTGAATTGTTCGTCGGACACATTTGTCCAATCGCTGACACCCGTAGCCAACAAGGCCAAGGCCCAGATGTCATCGGCATTGTCAGGCAAAGAGATACGGCCCGCGTATTTCGGGTTGGTGAAAACATCCAAGCTCACCACATCCTCGGCCGGCACTTCGGTGGTGTTGTAGCCCACGGCAGTATAGGCGAAATCAGTTGGAATGAACCAAACGCCCGTATCATCCTGGAAGATCTTGGAATTCAGGAAGGCCGGAGAGATTTCGGCAAAATTCGGGATTTTTGCGGTGTCCCAAGCTTCGATCAACCCGGCATCACGATACTTTTGGATCATCTGGCTGCAGGGATGCGCCACGTCGGCCTTAAAGCCGGACGACAGCTTTTGAAACGCCTCGTCATCGTCAGCGAAGATCGAGAATGTCGGCATATCGCCGTGCTGGGTCACGTAAGTGGCCAAAAGGTCAGGCAGTTGGAAGCTGGACCAGTCAAAGGCGATCAAGTCAGGATCGCCTGCGCGCGCCATTGTGCCACCAAGGGCAAGGGACAGGGCAATAGCCGTGCCGGTGAGGAACTTTGTGACGTGTGACATTGTATCTCCTGTTTGCTGCGGCGCGGCTTGCAAAAGAGGCGCCAAGACATCCCGCTGGGAAGCGTGGTTTAGAGCAAAATTACCCCAAAGCCACGGCCAAGCAAGCGGCTATTTGTAAATTGACGCTTTGTTGCCCATCGAACAGGTGCTTCCAGCGCAACTCTGCCCCAAGGGCGGCTTGCAGGGGGCGGGCGTGGTTGCTACGACTTGGGGCGAGGCTGTTTGAAACGGCATCTGCCGCGCGGTTGCGAGGCTTGGCTGGAAGACCTGCCACCCAAGCCCTTTGGGCGTTATGAATGATGGAGCGGCCTGCCATGACCAAGCTTGATATGACCTTTGTGCGTTCTCAGTTTCCGGCCTTTCAAAGCCCTGTGCTGTCGGGCCATGCATTTTTTGAAAATGCCGGCGGGTCTTTTCCCTGCGTGCAAGTGGTTGATCGCTTGCACCGCTTTTACACCGACCGCAAAGTGCAGCCCTATGCGCCCTATCCCGGTGCCACCGAAGGCGGGGCCGAGATGGACGAGGCGCGTGATCGTCTGTCAGCCCTGATGGGCTGTGCGCCCGAAGAGCTGTCTTTTGGCCCTTCGACCAGTGCAAACACCTTCGTTTTGGCCAATGCCGTGCGGATTTGGCTGCGCGGGCAAAAGGCCGCGATTGTGGTGACCAATCAGGACCATGAGGCGAACTCAGGCGTGTGGCGCCGCTTGGCTGATGAAGGGATAGAAGTGCGCGAATGGCAGATTGACCCTGCCACGGGCCATCTGGACCCTGCGGCTTTGGTCAAGTTGCTGGCTGACGGCAAGGTGAAGCTGCTGTGCTTCCCACATTGTTCCAACGTCGTGGCCGAGATCAACCCCGTGGCCGAGATTTGCGCCATTGCCCGCGCCACAGGAGTGCGCACCGTGGTGGATGGGGTCAGCTATGCGCCGCATGGCCTGCCGGACTTTCCAAGCCTTGGCGCAGATGTGTATCTGTTTTCGGCCTATAAAACCTATGGGCCCCATCAGGGTCTTATGCTGATCCGCGCAGATTTTGGCGCGGAACTTCCCGCGCAAGGCCATTGGTTCAATGCGGGCAGCCTTTACAAACGCTTTACTCCCGCGGGCCCCGACCATGCCCAGATCGCGGCCTGTGCGGGGATGGCTGATTACATCGACGCGCTCTATGCCCATCATTGCCCCGATCAGAAACCTGCCCCTGCCGAGCGCAACCGCGTGGTCCATGACCTGATGCGCGCGCAAGAAGTGGCGGTTATTCAACCGCTGTTGGATTATCTGGCGGCGCGCAACGATGTGCGGTTGGTTGGCCCGCGCTCTGCCGCTGCCCGTGCGCCCACTGTGGCCGTGGCTTTGGACCGCGACGCTGAACCTGTGTCGGAAGCGCTGTCGGCCCATGGCATCGCCTGCTGGGCGGGGGATTTCTACGCCGTCCGCCCGATTGAGGCGATGGGGATTGACCGCAGCCATGGCGTGTTGCGCCTGTCAGCGGTGCATTACACCAGTGCCGAGGATGTGACGCGCCTGATCGGGGCCTTGGACCGGGTTTTGTAAGGCGGGGGCCGCGGTAACCCGCACCCCCCGAGCGTATTTTGCACAAGATGAAGGCGAAAGTGATCTGCGTCGGGCATCTGGGCGTAAGCCTTTGATGGGGCAGGGGGATATCATGGCCAAGACACCAATCATAATCTGGTTCCGGCGGGATTTTCGTCTGGCCGATCATCCGGCCCTGCACGAGGCTGTGGCCTTGGGGCATCCGATCTTGCCCTTGGTGGTGCTAGACCCTGAAACGCAGGCCATGGGGGCTGCAGCGCTGTGGCGCTGGGGTTTGGCTGTAGAGGCTTTTGCGGCGTCGTTGCAGGCCATGGGCAGCCGCCTGATCTTGCGGCGCGGCACTGCGGTGGAGGTGATCGCGGCGCTTGTGGCCGAGACGGGCGCTGCGGGCGTGCTGTGGAGCCGCAGCTACGACCCTGCCACAACGCCGCGCGATGCGGCGGTAAAGGCCATGCTGCGGGCGCAGGGCCTGTTGGCCCGATCGCGGCCGGGGTTTTTGCTGTTTGAACCGAATGCTGTGATGACGGGGGCGGGCGGGTTTTATCGGGTCTATACGCCGTTTTGGAATGCCGTGCGGGGCTTGCCCGTAGAGGCGTCGTTGCCCGCGCCCGAGGTTTTGGTGGCGCCCAAGGCATGGCCCGCCTCAGACGATTTGGCCACTTGGAATTTGGGCGCTGCCATGCGGCGTGGGGCTGGTGTGGTGCGGTCCTATCAGATGGTGGGAGAGGCTGCAGCCATGAATCGTTTGGCGGGCTTTATCCAGGGCAAGGCGGGTGCTTACAAACTGCGGCGGGATTTTTTGGCCGAAGATGCCACCTCTGGCCTGTCTGAGAACCTGACTTATGGCGAGATCAGCCCGCGTCAGATTTGGCACGCAGGCCAACGCGCCCTGCACGAAGGCGCTGCGGGGGCCGAGCATTTCCTGAAAGAACTGGTCTGGCGCGAATTTGCTTGGGCCTTGATGCACCACACCCCGCATATCGCCCATGCCAATTGGCGGCCCGAATGGGAAGGCTTTGACTGGCGCGGCGATAACCCCGATGCCGAGGCATGGCGGCGCGGCCAGACGGGCGAGCCCGTGGTCGATGCCGCTATGCGGCAGATGTTTGTCACGGGCACCATGCACAACCGCGCGCGGATGATTGTGGCCTCTTACCTGACCAAGCATTTGCTGACAGATTGGCGGGTGGGACAAACGTGGTTTGCCCAGTGCCTGACCGATTGGGACCCAGCCGCCAATGCCATGGGATGGCAATGGGTGGCGGGGTCTGGCCCCGATGCCGCCCCCTATTTTCGGGTGTTCAACCCCGCCACGCAGGCGCAGAACTTTGACCCCGATCAGACCTATCGCCACCTTTATGTGGCGGAACTGTCGGCCCACCCGCCCAAGCCTGCGCTGGATTTCTTTGCCGCCGCGCCGCTGTCATGGCGCTTGGACCCCAAACGCCCCTATCCCAACCCTTTGATCAGCCTAGAAGATGGGCGCGCGCGCGCCTTGGCGGCTTATGCCCAACGAAACGCTTGAGTGTCGCGTTAACTTCTGGAAACATACAAAAAAAGACTTCGACGGGGGACATATGACGGTTCTAACCTCTACCGCGGGCCAAAAGGGCCTGCCGCGCTATTTCAGCCAAGCTTTTGCGACCATTTCCAAAATGGGCCGTGGACGTTTGGACTTTCGCCTGCCCGATGGTCGCACCTTCCGCGCCGAGGGCAAAAAGCCCGGCCCCGCCGTGATGATCGAGGTGCATAACGCCGATCTTTTTGCGCGGCTGATTCGCGATGGTGATTTGGGCTTTTGCGATGCCTATCTGGATGGCTGGTGGACAACGCCGGATTTGATGGGGTTCATGGACCTGATCCAGATGGATAATGACGCGGTCTATGACGGCTTCCCCGGCATGGCCTTGGTGCGCGCCTATGAGCGGTTTCGCTTTTGGCTGCAATCGAACACCAAGAAACAAGCCCTGAAAAACATCAGCTATCATTACGATTTGGGCAATGATTTCTATGGCCTGTGGCTAGATGAAAGCATGACCTATTCCTCGGCCCTGTTTGAAAGCGGACAGGAAAGCTTGGAAAAGGCGCAAGAGCAAAAATACGCCTCGATGGTCGATAAAATGGGTGTCGCGCCGGGCGATCATATTTTGGAAATTGGCTGCGGCTGGGGTGGTTTTGCCGAATATGCGGCAAAGCATCGCGGTCTAAGAGTGACCTGCCTGACCATCAGTGCCGAACAGCACAAGTACGCGGTGGCACGAATGGCGCGCTTGGGCCTGTCTGATAAGGTTGACATCAAGCTGCAAGATTACCGCGACGAGACGGGTGTTTATGACGGCATCGCCTCGATCGAGATGTTTGAAGCGGTGGGTGAAAAGTTCTGGCCCGTCTATTTCGACACGGTGCTCAACCGCTTGCGCCCGGGCAAAAAGGCCACGCTGCAGATCATCACCATCGCCGATCACCGTTGGGAGACCTACCGCAAATCGGTTGATTTCATTCAGAAATACATCTTCCCGGGTGGAATGCTGCCCTCTCCGTCTGTGCTGCGGCGCGAGGTGGAGCGGGCGGGGATGAAGGTGATGGGATCGGTGGAGTTTGGCAAAAGCTACAGCCAAACCCTGCGCCGCTGGCATGAAACCTTTAATGCGCGCTGGGCGGATGTGCAAAAGATGGGCTTTGATGACCGGTTCCGCCGGATGTGGAACTTTTATCTGACCTCTTGTGCCGGGGCTTTTGAAGGCGCCAATTGCGATGTGACGCAGATCACCATCGCGCGACCTGCGGCGGGTTAAGGCAAGACAAAGGCGGGAATCATGGCGGGCCACGTGTTTTTGGCGGGGCTTGCGGCAGAGCCCGCAGTTTTGCGATCCGTTCTGGGAGACTATGCAGCAAACCCTGCCGAAGTGGCTGGGATAGCGCTGGTTCAAGCGGCAGAGGGGCCTTGGCCTGTGGTGGTCGTGGCAGCAGGGGGCACGGTGTCGGGCGTTATCCTGTCGCTGTCTGCCGCCCAGCATGAACGCCTTGGCTTCGCCCTGCGCGCTTTGGGGATGACCCCCGTCAACCTTGCCCTTGGCGTGACCTATCTGGGGCAGGGCGCGGGGGCCATTTTGGGCACGGCGGCGGATGTGCTGGCGGTGGTCTTGGCCTATCTTGACGATATTTTGCCCCTTCAGGGCCAAATGGCGGCTGAAACTCTTGCCCGCCGCCTCGCTCCCGCCTTGGTGCGCGCCGCCTCACGGTTTAGGGCGCAGGCTGAGGCCCCAACGGCCCTGCGCCGCGCCACCGCTGCGGGTGACATCGTGACCCATGCGCGCCGCCTTCCCTATGCGCAGTTCTTTGCGGTTGAGGAATATGACCTGTCTTGGCGCAGGTTTGACGGTGCTCATAGCCCAACCACCACCCGCGCCGCTTTCGTGTCGGGCGATGCGGTGACGGTGCTGCCCTATGATCCCAAGCGCGATCTAGTGCTGGTGGTGGAACAAATCCGCGCCGGTCCTTTTGCGCGGGGTGACCGACAAAGCTGGCAGATCGAGGCGATTGCCGGTCGCGTTGACCCGTTTGAGACGCCAGAACAGGCCGCGCGGCGCGAGGCGGTGGAGGAAGCGGGCCTGACCCTGACCGAGTTGATCTCCGTCGCGCAGTATTACCCCAGCCCCGGGGCCAAGACCGAGTTCCTCTATTCCTATGTCGCCCTAACCCATTTGCCTGATGGCTGCGCAGGTGTCTTTGGCCTGGCCGAAGAGGCCGAAGATATTCGCGGCCATCTGATCAGCTTTGACCGGCTTATGGCGCTGGTCGCCAGCGGAGAGATCGCCAACGCCCCCCTGATCCTGACCGCGCTGTGGCTGCAACGCGAAAGGGCGCGGTTGCGCTAGGCAGGTCAGCGCAGCGCGGGGGATGCCTCCGGCGGGGATATTTGGGCACGTATGAAAGGGGGGCGGGCGTTAGCTAAGGTCGAGCCGTTCGCACTGCCCCAACGCAAAGCGGCGCAAGACCTGCGGGTAAAGGCGATGTTCTTGCACCAAGACCCGTGCGGCTAAGGTGTCCGCCGTGTCGTCTTGCAAAACCGCCACACGGGCTTGGCCAAGGATCGGGCCTGCGTCCAGTTCTGGCGTCACCTCGTGCACCGAGCACCCCGCTTGCGTATCGCCCGCCTCTAGCGCGCGTTGGTGGGTGTGCAGGCCGGGGTATTTGGGCAAAAGGGACGGGTGGATGTTCAGCATCTTGGCCGTAAACTGGCCGATGAAAGCGGGCGACAAAATGCGCATGAAGCCTGCAAGGCATAGAATATCGGGTGCAGCGGCCAAGATCGGTTCCAGAAGGGCCGCTTCAAAAGCCGCACGGTCGCGGCCAAAAGCCCGATGATCAACCGCAGCGGTCGCAAGGCCCTGTTCTGCCGCCCAAACCAACCCCGACGCCGCAGGATCATTCGATGCGACCAAGACAGTCCGGCACGGGTGATCCCCCTGCATCGATCCGACCAAGGCCCGCATGTTAGAGCCACCCCCCGAAATCAGGATGGCAACGCGGATCACAAAAGCTTGCCTTGGTAGATCACGCCCTCTCCGGCGACGATTTGGCCCAACGGAATAACAGTTTCACCCAACTCGGCCAGAAGCGCGCTGATCGCTTCGACCCGTGCGGGATCAACCACCAAGATCATCCCGATACCGCAGTTGAAGGTTTTCAACAGTTCCGCTTCGGCCATATTGGCGGTGGTGGCCAGCCAGCGGAACACTGGCGGCAAGGCCCAAGCGCCAAGGTCGATCTGGCAGGCGAGGCCCTCGGGCAGAACACGAGGTGGGTTTTCGGTCAGCCCGCCGCCGGTGATATGGGCCAGCCCATGCACCCCGCCCGCCCTGATCGCTGCCAGCGCCTGTTTCACATACAGCCGCGTCGGTGTCAGCAAGGCTGCGCCCAAGGTGCCCTCGTCAAAGGGGCAGGGCGCGTCCCAGCCAAGGCCCGACAGTTCCACCACCTTGCGCACAAAGGAATAGCCGTTGGAATGCACCCCGTCCGAGGCAAGGCCGATCAGCACATCGCCCGCAGCCACACCGCGCGGCAGATCGCAGCCCCGCTCCATAGCCCCCACGGCAAAACCCGCCAAATCAAAGTCGCCGCCGTGATACATCCCGGGCATTTCCGCTGTCTCGCCGCCCACCAGCGCGCAGCCCGACCGCTCACAGCCCAAAGCGATGCCCTCGATGATCGCGGTCGCTTGGTCGACATCCAGCTTGCCGGTGGCAAAGTAATCCAAGAACAACAGCGGTTCGGCCCCTTGGCAGACCAGATCGTTGACGCACATGGCGACAAGGTCGATGCCGATGGTGGAAACATGGCCCGTATCAATCGCGATGCGCAGCTTGGTGCCCACGCCGTCGGTGGCGGCGACCAGAATGGGGTCGTTGTAGCCCGCGGCCTTTAGGTCAAACAAAGCGCCAAAGCCGCCCAAGCCCCCCATACTGCCCATGCGCTGCGTGCGCTTGGCGGCGGGTTTGATCCGATCGACCAAGGCGTTGCCCGCGTCGATATCCACACCCGCGTCTGCATAGGTCAAGCCGTTGTGCCCAGATGCCATCTTGTCCCTCAAGGTTCGGATTTGGCCCCTCGCATAAAGCATCCCGCCCCCCCCCGCAACCGCACTTGGGCTGTGCAACCCTGCTTGACCCCAGACCCCACCTTGGCCTAATCAGAGCCATCGGTGGCCCCGTGAACGGCGGGCCTGTAGCTCAATGGTTAGAGCAAGGCGCTCATAACGCCTGGGTTGGGGGTTCAAGTCCCTCCGGGCCTACCACTTTCGGCAAAAGGGGCAGGGCAACCGACTAGTTCTGCAGGTCTGGATAATAGCACGGCACCCAATGCTCGCGCAGCAAGGTGGCTGTGGTGAAATCAGGCACGTCTAAATTATAGGCGCCTTCGCACAGCCCGATGTCATGCAATTGCAGCGACAACAGGTTGCGCGCGCTGCAAGCCTCAGCCCCTGCAACGGGGTCGCTTGACCCACGGCACGTCTCGTTGGCATCCGCCCAATCAGCAATCAGCCAGTCCATCTCTAGCGCCTGATCTGATCGCGCCCCAGCCGTCCAATAGCTGTAAAGCGACTGCATCAGCACATCTTCGATACAGGCGGGGTCATATCCACAGTCACGCCGCGCTTGCAGGGCAGGGCGTGCGATGGCCTTGGCCGCAGCGTCATGCGTCTGGCTCACCTGTGCAAAAGCGTCCGCCGCCGCCGCTTCCAGCGTTGACAGCTGGGCACTGTCGCAAATGGCCAGTTCATCTTGGGTGATCGCCTGCCCACAGTCAAAACTGGGCCCTTGCGCCCAGACGGGCGGGGCCAACAGCAAGGCAAGGCCAAGGATCCAAGGGGCTTTCATGAAACTCTCGCACTGAAGAAGGCTGAAGACCGTTTGATGTTAACGCCGACGGCCTATTTGCGAAAGATGATTTGGCCCCACATCGCGCCGTTCCAATGCTTTGGAAAGTGGAGGCGGGTATCGGAATCGAACCGATCTACATGGATTTGCAATCCAGCGCATAGCCTGCCTGCCCACCCGCCAGAGTGGTCGCGTTCACCTAATCCAACAGCTTTGTCGGTGCAAGAGGGGAAAGCCATAAATGGCCCCCCTGTCGCAACGCCTAGTCAACGTGGAACTCTGGCCCTGCGATATGCACGGCCAACAGGCAACCGTTGGGGGTGTAGGAATTATGTTCCGACCCGTCGCGGTAAAACACCAGATCGCCCGCTTTCAGCACGCGCCCGTCACTTTCATGCAGCTCGCCTTCAAGGATCAGGAACTGCTCATGGCCGTTGTGGCGGTGGCTGCGGCTGGTCATGCCGGGGGGCATTTTATAGACGTGAAAGCCGGTGCCTAGGGGGATGCCCGTGTCCAATTGCAGCACGCCGTCGCCCAAGGCCAAGCCATCGGGATAGACGAAGGGTTCAAAGGCATCGGTGTGGATATTGGCGACTTTGCGGTCAGCGTCATTGATCGGGCGCATGGCGGCTCCTTGTGGTGGGGTTATTATTCTAGCCGAAGCGCTTCCAGCGCGGGCCAATCGGGGGCGGGGATCACTTGAGCCACCTGCCTGACATCTTGGATCCAGCCGAACAGCGCCAGAAAGGGCGTGGGGCCGACCTTGGTCATATGGGGGCGGTGCGCGTCGTTCCAAACGGGATGATGCGCGGGCTTGGTGATCAGCGGGGTGTGCGGGCCAAAGCGCCAGCCATGCGGGCCGGTCAACGGCGCATAAAGTTCGGGCGCTGCGTGATGATGGTCGCGGTACAGCACATGGGGGGCTATCAAGAAAATGCCTAGGTCGTAATCCTGCGCGGACACATTCCCTGCCTCGCCGATCAAGCTGGCATAGGCATGGCCCTTTGCAAAGTCCGTCCCGATCTCCTCCAGCGGATAGCCATCATAGGTGATCCACGTCAGATGCGGGGCTGCTCCCTCAATCGCTTGGGCCAGCGCCAGATGGGTTGCGCGCAAGGGGGCCAAGGCGGCGGAGAGGTGCTGGTTGACAACCGCGTTGGCCTGCGGCGTCACCCGCACATCGCCCCCGCGCCAAGTGTTCAACCCCGCGCGCACTTCGGCCACGCCGCGACCGGGCAGGGTGGCAATGTAGCGATCCGCCTCGTCAATCAGGCGCGCCACATGGTCTGCTGCACTGGCTTTAGGCATCACATCCCCCACTCCAATCTCTGCCAACATCGGTGCCGGATCTTGCCCATCACGGGCCGAGGCAATGCGGTAAACTTCTAGCATCGCAGGGCTGATCTGCCCTTTGGCATACATTTCCATCGCCGCCGCATAGCGCGCACGGCCTGAGCCCTTAGCCCCAAGTGGCAACGACAGGTTGCTCATTCGTTGGTCCGATAGGCCATGCGCCTGTCGCGTTCCGCGCGGCGTTCGGCGCGGCTCATCATCACGCCCGCCGCCAACACACACAGGCCCACCGTCAGCACGATCAGCGTGGCCAAAGCGTTGATATCCGGCGTCACGCCCAGCTTGACCTTGGACCAGATCAAGATCGGCAGCGTTGTCGTGCCCGGCCCGGTGGTGAAGTTGGTGATCACCACATCATCCATCGAAATCGTAAAAGCCAAAAGCCAGCCCGATAGGATGGCCGGCGCAATCACCGGAAGGGTGACATCGCGCAAAACTTGCCAAGGCCGTGCGCCCAGATCCATCGCGGCCTCTTCAATGGCGCGGTCCGCCGACAGCATCCGCGATTGGACGATGGTGGTGACAAACACCATCGAAAAGGTGATATGCGCCAGCGTCACGGTAGTGAAGCCGCGTGAAGAAGGCCAGCCAACATATTGCGCTATCAAGATAAAGAAGATCAGCGAGGAGATGCCCGTAATCACCTCTGGCATCACCAAGGGCGCTGTCACAAGGCCGGAAAACAACGTCCGCCCACGAAACTTGGTGAACCGCGCCAAGGCAATGCCCGCCATCGTGCCCAAAATCGTGGCAATGGTCGAAGACAGCAGCGCAATTTCCAGCGACAGCCACAAGGCCTTGCCAACCTGCGTGTTTGACAAGAGCGTGGCATACCATTTGGTCGAAAACCCGCCCCAGACTGTGGCAAGACGCGATCCGTTAAACGAATAAACGATCATCGACAGGATCGGCACGTAAAAGAAGGCAAAGCCGAAGCCAAGCAGGGTCAAAAGAAAGGTGTTGGACCGCTTCATTCGGACCGCTCCCGTGCTTGAGCGCGGGCTTCAAAGCGCGAATAGACCATCATCGGCCCAACCATCAAGATCAGCAGCGCCACTGCCACCGCCGAGGCCATAGGCCAATCACGCGCCGAGGAAAACTCGTCCGAAATCACCCGCCCGATCATGGGCGAGGAGGAATCGCCGACCAACGTTGGGATCACCAGTTCCCCCGCCGCTGGGATAAACACCAGCATCCCACCCGCGATAATGCCGGGAATAGATTGCGGCAGGGTGACATCGCGAAAGACCGCAAAGGGGCGTGAGCCAAGGTCCATCGCGGCCTCGTCCAAGGTGGGGTCCAGCCGTTCCAGATTGGCGTAAAGCGGCAGGATCATAAAGGGCAGGTAGGTGTAAACCATCACCAAAACCACCGCGAAATTGGAATGCATCAAGGGCACATTGGCCACATCCCACGCTTGCGGGACCACCCAGTTCCAAGCCCCCGTCAACAGCTTGTTGAACCACGAATTCGACCCCATCAGCCCCATCCACGCATAGACGCGCAGAAGGAACGATGTCCAAAATGGCAAAATCACCAGCATCAACAGGATGTTGCGCCACCCGCGATCCACCCGTGTCAGCCCCAATGCCATCGGATAGCCGATCAGAAGGCACAAAACCATCGCCCCCGCAGCATTGGTCAGCGAGGTAACAAAGGCGCGGATATACAGCGTATCGGTGAAAAGTCGCGCATAGCCGGTCAGGTTTATCAGCGGGTTTTCCCCGCCAAAGCCAAAGGGCGGCGCGGTCGAGGTGCGGGTTGCAAAGCTCATCCCCACCACGATCAGGAAGGGGATCAGGAAAAAGATCAACAGCCAGACATAGGGCAGGCCAATGACCATGTCCGACCATCCCCTGCGGTGAAACCAACGCGCGATCATGGGTTAGTCCGTGAGAAGCAAAACGGAGGCGGGATCAAAGCTTAGCCAAACCTTGTCATACCAATCGGCCAGCCGTTCGTCATCGCTGGCCCGTGCAGCATTCACGGCGTGCACCGATACCAAAGCGCCCGAGGGCAGGGCCACGCGGTACAGGCTGTCTTTGCCGAAATAGGCCAAGTCTTTGATCTCGCCCGCCAGCACATTGGCTCCTTCAACCGGCGTGCGGTGAATGGTGATCTTTTCGGGCCGCAGCGCCATGGTCACGCTTTGCCCAACGCTTAGGCCCCCAACAGCGCGGGCCTGCACCGTTTGGCCCAAGGCGGGCACATCGACAGTGATCTGCGCGCCGATGGCCACCACTTTCGCCTCAAACGCGTTGATCGAGCCTAGGAAGTTTGCCACAAACTTCGAATTGGGGAATTCGTAAACCGCCCCCGGCCGCCCAACTTGGCGCACAACGCCTTGGTCCATCACAGCGATGCGGTCCGATAGGGTCATGGCCTCTTCTTGGTCGTGGGTTACCACGATAAAGGTCACGCCCGTGCGTTCCTGAATAGACATCAGTTCAAACTGCGTGTGTTCGCGCAGCTTTTTGTCCAGTGCCGCCAAGGGCTCATCCAGCAACAGCAGTTTGGGCTGCCGCGCCAAGGCCCGCGCCAAAGCCACACGCTGTCTTTGCCCGCCCGAGATTTGGTGCGGTTTGCGGGTGGCAAATTGGGTCAGTTGCACCAGATCCAGCATCTCGCGGACTCGTGCGGCGCGGTCTGAGTGGGACATGGCTTCGTGTTTCAGGCCGTAGCCTATGTTCTTTTCCACCGTCATATGGGGAAAAAGCGCATAGCTTTGAAACATCATATGCACGGGCCGCTCCCAAGGGGGAACCGCCGCCATATCCACCCCGTCGATGAAAATGCGCCCTTGGGTTGGCGCTTCAAAGCCCGCCAGCATCCTTAGCAAAGTGGTCTTGCCACAGCCTGATCCGCCCAGAAGCGAGAAGATCTCACCCTTTTCAATCTCTAGGCTGACGTTTTTGACGGCCTGAAACGAGCCAAATGATTTTGACACGCCGTCAATGCGAACAAGGGCTTCGGTCACCTTAGCCTGCCTTGATTTGGGCCCAAGCGCGGGTTAGCAGGCGTTCTTGCTCTTCGCTCATGGGCTTGGGCGTGTACATCCGCGCCAAGGTTTCGGCATCGGGGTAGATCGCAGGGTCTGACGAGATCGCCGGATCAACCAGCGCTGTCGCGGCCTTATTGGCATTGGCATAGCCCGTGTAATCGGTGCATTTGGCCACAACTTCGGGGCGCAGCATATAATCAAGAAAGGCATAGGCGCTGTCCGTGTTCTGCGCGTCAGAGGGCATGCACCAAATATCAAACCAAGCAGGCACGCCGGTTTTGGGCACAAAGTATTGCAGGTTCAACTCTACCCCCGCCTCGGCCGCGCGGGCTTTTGCCACGCCGTAATCGCCCGACCAAGTATTGGCCACGCAGATTTCTTTGTTGGGCAGGGCGGTCAGGAAGTTGGTGTTGTCAAAGGTCGTGACATATTGGCGAATTTCTTGAAAGGCTGCGACCATCTTCTCGTATTCAGCGGCCCCCGCCGTTTCGGGCGGAATACCCAGCCACGACAGAACCATAAAGCCAATGTCTGTCGGGCTATCAAGCAGACTGATCCCGCAATCGGCCAGTTTGGCGGCGTTTTCGGGTTTGAAAAGCACATCTAGACTGGACAGATCCACCCCTGGAAGGCGTTCGTTGACCATATCCATGTTATAGGTGATGCCCACCGTGCCCCATGTATAGGGCACGCCGTGCCCATTGCCCGGATCAAAGCCTTCGTTGATCTTCAAGATGGCGGGGTCCAGATTGCCCCAGTTCTTCAGGCGAGAATGGTCCAGTTCTTGATAGATGCCCGCTTTCAAAAACTGCGGCAGTTGCAGGCCGGCTTGCAGCACCACGTCATACCCAGTGGATCCGGCGAGCATCTTGGCCTGCATCTCTTCGGTGCTGGCGTAAAGGTCATAGACCACGCTGATGCCGGTTTCAGATTGAAAATCCTCAATCGTCGTCTCGCCGATGTAATCGGCCCAGTTGTAGACGTTCAGGCTGCCCCCTGCGGCATAAGACGGGCGCACAAATGGGGCGGCAAGGCCCAAACCAAGGCCAGACAGTACACGACGACGGTTCAGCTTCATTTCACTCTCCCGGGTGATGGCCTTTGGCCTATTTTTCTTAAGCTTGCACATCCACTTGGCTTTCGCCAAGCATTTCCTGATTGCGCTGCGCGATTTGCCCTTCGGTCGGGGCCTTATCCAGTGTCATGACAGGCAAAAGGCGGCGCAAGCCATCGTGATGGCGGCGCAGACCATATTCAAAGTCTGACAGATGAAAACCTTCAAAAGCCGATGATTGCATCGACTCGTTCGACCAGATCGACAGTTGCTGATCCTCAGCCGACGTTTCGCGGTCAATCCGATAGGCCAGATACCGCGCAACGCGCTGGGCGCGGGTTTCGTTCGGCCGGCGGTAGATGCGGCCTGTGACACGGGTTTGGCCGGGGCCAATCGGGATTTCTTGATAGAACTGGAATACTTCGGGGGTAAAGGAAAATACTGCATTGGGCCAAAGACCATAATAGGTCCAAGCCTTTTGCAAATGCTGCGGCAGATGCGGGGCGGGTGGGGCCAGTTTGGCATAGTTCTTGACCGACCAAAGCCGCCCCGGCACATCGCCGAAATAGCCAAGCGAGAGGCTGGTGCCATCGGTAAGCGTCAGGTCGCGGTAGGTGCGACCATACAGATCCTGCAGGCCCGGATGGGCCATGGGGACGTGGTAACCCTCGTTGTCAACATCGCGCACCGATTTCCAGTTCACGGGCAGGTCAGTGGACCAATCTGGCACGGGCACGGGCAGCAGGTTTTCCAGATCATAGGCCGCAAAATCGCGGTCAACCATGGCGAGCAACGACGCCACCGCAGGCTGCGGGCCGGGATGAAAGCGCAGGAAGAGAAAACCGTGGAAAATCTCTAGCTCGATCGGTTTCAGGCCAAACGCGCTGCGGTCCATCGTGCCGAAACTGGTGGGGGCGGCGGCACCGCGCAGGGTGCCATCGGTGTTATAAACCCAGCCATGAAAGGGGCACACCATGGCCCCCTTGCACTGTCCCTGCGCCCCATCCACCACCCGCGCGCCGCGATGACGGCACAGGTTGTGAAAGGCCCGCACCACCCCGTCTTGGCCGCGCATGACCAAGCCCCGTTCGCCCAGCATATCAAACGACAGCCAATCACCTGGCGCGGGGATGTCACAGATGTGCCCAGCCAATTGCCAATGGTTCAGGAAAACATGGTGCTTTTCCATCTCGAACAATTCGGGGCTGTGATAGGTCCACGCCGGAAGGCCACGGCGGTCCCATTCATTGGGGACGGGCAGGGTTTTAAAGGGCAGGTCGTTCATGAGGCCTCCTGAAACACTTGAGCCACGAGGTCGCAAGATTTTGACTGGTCTGTCAATCAAAAACGCTGTGTGGGGCCATAGATTGCATCTTTCCTGTTTTCAGCGGCGCTATTTGGGGTAGGTTGCCCCGTAATCGGAGACGTGATGACCCAAGCCCAGACAGACCCCCAACCGCGTAAGATGAGCCGCGACACGCGCCGCGCGCAATTGATCGAGGCGACGATCGAAACCTTGGCCCTGCGCGGCTATGCCCGCACCACCCTGACCGAGGTGGCGCGCACTGCAGGGCTTAGCCATGGCTTGGTCAATTTTCACTTTGACACCAAGGAAAAGCTTTTGTCCGAAACCTTGGCCTTGTTGGCTGAGGAGTATCGCTTGAATTGGCAAGCCTATCTGGAACGCGCAGGCGCAGACCCCGCAGCCCAATTGGCCGCATTGCTGCTGGCCGATTTCGACCCCGCCATCTGCACCCCCGCACGGCTGTCAGCTTGGTGCAGCTTTTGGGGCGAAGCGCAAAGCCGCCCCCTGTATCAAGCGCAATGCGGGGCCAATGATGCGGCCTATAACGCTTGCATCGCCGAAATTTGCGGCCAGCTTTTGGAGCAGGGCCGCTATGAGGGCGACCCCGCCCGCGTGGCCCGCGTGCTGCGCGTGACGATCCAAGGCGTGTGGCTGGATATGATCACCACGACCCCCGACTACACGATTGAAGAGGGGCTGGCGACGATCCACGCCTGTGCCGCCGCCTTCTTCCCTCGCCATTTCTGCGCCGCAGGGCTGATCCCGTAACGCCGCACCCTTGCCCGACGTTGGGGGCTTTAGGCCCGCGAAGCCCCTCGAGTGATTAGACCAAGATGACGCGACGGGGCGTTGACTTCATGCCTGCCACACGCCCAAATGTCGCAAAAGGGGGCAACATGACACCGTT
This sequence comes from Pseudorhodobacter antarcticus, assembly GCA_945862465.1. Lineage (GTDB taxonomy): Bacteria > Pseudomonadota > Alphaproteobacteria > Rhodobacterales > Rhodobacteraceae > Stagnihabitans > Stagnihabitans antarcticus_A. Next base: position 20,494 of record CAMAYO010000027.1, read on the forward strand.
GGAAAAGGTCAAAGCATTGCCGTGCTGGCGCGGCCCCATCAGCGCTGTGCCCTTGGGTGGCGGCATCACCAATGTCAATTTTCTGGTGCACGACGGCGCTCATCGGGCCGTGGTGCGGATCGGCGATGACATTCCGGTGCATCACATTTTGCGATTTAACGAACTTACGGCGAGCAAGGCCGCTTATGCCGCGGGGATTTCGCCAGCCGTTTTACACCACGAATCCGGCGCCTTGGTGATTGACTATATCGACGGGCGCACGATGACGGCGCAGGATCTGCGGCAAGATGATCTGTTGGATCAGGCCTTGGTTCTGGTGACTCGCGTGCACCGCGACATCCCGCGCCATCTGCACGGCCCCAGCCTAACCTTTTGGGTGTTTCACGTCATCCGCGATTATGCCCGCAGCTTGCAAGCGGGCGGTAGCCTTCATTCTGCCGCATTGCCGGACCTGCTGGCCGAAGCCGCCGAGCTGGAACGCGCTGTCGGCCAGATTGACATGGTCTTTGGCCACAACGACCTGCTGCCCGCCAATTTCATGCATGATGGCGCGCGGATGTGGTTGGTGGATTGGGACTATGCCGGCTGGGGATCGCCCTTGTTCGACCTAGGCGGCTTGGCTGCGAACTGCGCTTTGTCGCAGCGCCAAGAAGAACGAATGCTGAAGGGCTATTTCGGCGCGCTGGATGCGGGCCTATGGCGGCGCTATCTGGCGATGAAAGCCGCCGCCGCCCTGCGTGAAACGCTTTGGTCGATGGTATCTGAACTGCATTCCGAGTTAGACTTTGATTATGCGGCCTATACTGCCGCAAACCTGTCCACCTACCGCTTGGCGCAAGACGCCCTGCGCCACGCTTGAGGATATCATGGACCTACCCACCACTGCCAAAGCCGTCATCATCGGCGGCGGGATCGTTGGCTGTTCGACCGCCTACCATTTGGGCAAGCTGGGGTGGACCGACACGGTCTTGCTGGAACGCAAAAAGCTGACATCTGGAACGACATTCCATGCTGCAGGTTTGGTGGGGCAGTTGCGCACCAGCGCCAATATCACGCAGTTGTTGGGCTATTCGGTCGATCTTTATAAGCGGCTAGAGGCCGAGACGGGCCTGCAAACTGGCTGGAAGATGAATGGCGGCTTGCGGCTGGCCTGCAACGCCGAGCGTTGGACAGAAGTGAAGCGCCAAGCCACCACCGCCCATTCCTTTGGGCTAGAGATGCACCTGCTCACCCCGAAAGAGGCGCAAGATCTGTGGCCCTTGATGACGATCGACGATCTGGTGGGGGCGGCTTATTTGCCCACTGACGGGCAGGCCAACCCGTCTGACATCACCCAAAGCCTTGCGCGCGGCGCGCGGATGGCGGGGGTGAAGATCTTTGAAGACACACCTGTCACGCGGATTGTGGTGGACGAGGGCCGGATCACGGGGGTTGAAACTCCCTTCGGCACAATTCAGTGCGAAAAGGTGGTGATCTGCGCGGGTCAATGGACGCGCGATTTGGCCGCCACTGTCGGGGTGAATGTGCCGCTGGTGTCGGTGGAACACCAATATATGATCACCGAAGCCATTCCAGGGGTGACCAGCACCCTGCCCACGCTGCGCGATCCGGATCGGTTGACCTATTGGAAAGAAGAGGTCGGCGGGCTGGTCTGGGGCGGGTATGAGCCCAATCCGAAATTGTGGGCCAAGGGCGGGATACCGGCGGGCTTTCACTTTGAAACCCTCACCCCCGATTGGGACCATTACGAACAGTTCATGGACAATGCCATCGCCCGTGTGCCTGCCTTGGCCAAGGCTGGGGTCAAGCAACTGCTCAACGGGCCCGAAAGCTTTACGCCGGATGGGAATTTCATCTTGGGCGAAGCGCCGGAGCTGGCGAATTGCTTCATCGGCGCGGGGTTTAACGCCTTTGGCATCGCTTCGGGCGGTGGGGCGGGGATGGCGCTGGCGGAATGGGTCGCCAAGGGCGAAGCGCCCTATGATCTGTGGCCCGTCGACATCCGCCGCTTTGGCGGGGTGCATCGCTCCATCGACTATGTGCGCGACCGCACGGTGGAAGCTTATGGCAAACACTACACCATCGCTTGGCCTTCTGAAGAGATGACCTCGGCCCGCCCGACCCGTCGTTCACCTTTGTATGCGCATCTGAAAGCCGCAGGCGCGTGTTTTGGCGAAAAGCTGGGATGGGAGCGACCGAATTGGTTTGCGGCTGATGGCGAAGCGCCGGTTGACCGCTATTCCTATCAGCGCCCCGGTTGGTTTGATGCGGTCAAGCGCGAGCATATGGCCGCACGGCAGGCGGCCGTGCTGATTGACCAATCCTCCTTTGCGAAGTTCACCCTGAAAGGCCCCGATGCGGCCAAGGCGCTCAACTGGATCGCCGCTGGCAATGTTGACAGGCCAGTGGGCAGCCTGACCTATACGCAGATGCTGAACGACCGGGGCGGGATAGAGGCCGATGTGACTGTGGCGCGTGTGGCCCGCGATGAGTTCTACATCACCACAGGCACAGGCTTTGCCACCCATGACGCCCATTGGATCACCAAGAACCTGTGCGGCGATGTGCAACTGGTGGATGTCACCTCGGCCTTTGCCGTTCTAAGCCTGATGGGCCCACAGGCGCGCGCGGTGTTGGAACGGGTCTGTGCCGATGATCTGACCAATGCAGCCTTCCCCTTTGGCCGAGCGCAGCGCATCTCGGTCGCGCGCTGCCAAGTGCTGGCCTTGCGCGTGACCTATGTTGGTGAGTTGGGGTGGGAGTTGCATCTGCCCAGCGAAATGGCCGTGACAGTTTATGAAGCCTTAATGGAAGCTGGCCGCGATCTGGGGCTGGTGAACGCCGGCTACCGAGCCATTGAGACGCTGCGGCTTGAAAAAGGCTACCGCGCTTGGGGGTCTGACATCGGGCCAGACCATACGCCGATCGAAGCGGGGCTGACTTGGGCTGTCAAACTGAAATCTGGCCTGCCGTTCAAGGGGCGTGATGCGCTGACAGCACAGTTGGAAAGCGGCGTGAAAAAGCGCCTTGCGACCTTTAGCGTGGCCGACCCCGAAGTGATCTTGCTGGGGCGTGAGACGATCTATCGCAATGGCGAACGGGTCGGCTGGCTGTCCTCTGGCGGGTTTGGCCACTGGGTCGGCCACCCCATCGGCTTGGGCTATGTGCGCCGCGCGGGGGTGGATGCGGCCTATCTGGCGACTGGGACATGGGAGCTGGAGGTGGCGTCCGAACGTGTGCCGTGCAAGGCCACGTTTGAGCCGCTGTTTGACCCGACAGGCGCGCGGGTAAAGGCGTAAGGGGCGCCTTGCCCCCAGATGGTCGCCTTGCCAAACGGCGACCAAAGGCGTAATTTCACAGCCTAAGGGATGTGTGGTATTTGACCGCCAACACAGCACAGCCCGCTTGATTTTTTGATTCCGTTTTTTGCGCGCACAGGATTTTGCTATGACCTTAACCGATCAGACCGATTATACCCTGCCCTTGACCGATTTTATCAACGCCTTGCCCCAGTCCGCCCCTTGGGGGAACCGGCCCTTGCCCAAGATCATCTGGATGTTCTGGCACTCTGGCCTCGAAGGCGCGCCGGATGTTGTGCACCGCAGCCTGACCACATGGCAACATTTCAACCCCGACCACGAGGTGCAGTTTTTAGACTTGGCCGCCGCCGAAGCGGTGCTGGGCGTTGATTTGGGTGCTTTGTTTGAAAAGCTGACGGTAAATTTGGGCTGGGCCGGCAAATCGGATTTGATCCGTTTGATGCTGCTGGCCAAGTTTGGTGGGGTTTGGGCCGATGCCACGACGTTTTGTTTGAAGCCTTTGTCAGATTGGCTGCATCACGAGATACATACAAATGGATTTTTTTGTTTCAGGTGGGCTAATAAGGCCAGTGATCGGGAAATGGTGAGCTGGTTCTTGGCATCGATCCCAGGGCACCCGCTTATTGTGCGAACTCTGTTAAGCAGCGGAATGTTTCTATTTCGAAAACGCACCCGCATTATAAAGATCGCTAATGCTGTTGAATTTCATGCGGCTTTGAATATCAAAGCTGGCGAAAGGCGCGGTGTGGAAGCCCTGAATTTGGTTGAGGAGTTGTTGTGCAAGACAACCTATTTTTGGATGTTTTACATATTCAAGTCAGTTTTGGACGACCATCCAATCGAACGAGATTTTTTGAGAACGCGGTCCAATGTCTTTGTGCAGAAGAAAACGCCATTAGATGCTTTTGTTGCCGCCTATGTTTCCAAACAGACCTATAAGCCAATTGCGCAGGAAATGCAGAAAAAGCGCATTGCTTTACTTTTTGATGGCCCTTTTGTGCGGAAAGATTTCGCGATGCATGCCAAGCATCCACATTGGTCGACAATTCGAAAAACCCTCGCAATCAGCGAGCAACGCAAAATTATCTTCGTTCATATCCCGAAATGTGGTGGCACCTCGATAGATCATTCAGAGATCTTTGAAGGCGGCATTCGCCGGAACGGGCATCCAAGTTTAGCACGTTTTAAAGAAATCCTTGGCCCGCGTTTTACCGAATTTCGCCTTCTAACTCTTGTGCGCAATCCGTGGGACCGATTGGCCTCTGCATTTCACTTCGCCTCGGTAAATGCTGGATCTTTCAAAAACAACGACTCAAAGATCGCCATGGAACTTCTGGATGAGTTTAAAAATGACCTGCCTACGTTTTTGACCGCCTTTTGTGAAAGGCCGCGAAGATTCACTAAAATTCTTTGGCTCCGCCCCACCATCTCTTTCTTCAACCCAACTGAATGCGAAATCCCCTATTTCATCCAAAAGCTTGAAGACAAAGACGATCTCGCACCCCTGCGTCAATTTCTTGATATGCCTGATTTCAAGCTTGACCACAAACGCATCGGCACCACCCCGCCTTTAGAAAAATCTGCCTTTGCCGACGATGTCTTCCGCAGGGTTGGAGAAATCTATGCCGCTGATGTGCAGGCATTTGGCTATCACGACACCACGATTGAGCAGCTTAAATACTGACCCGCAGCCTAAGCATCCGCACCACTTGGCCTATCAGCCCCAAGGGTGGCACGGCGCGCATCAGGTCACGCAGCATCAAAATGTCGCCCCAGATACCGGTCCAAAACCCGTATTTGGTCGATTTCAGCGGGCTTTTCACCCCGGGCAGCCGCACTACGGCCAAAGGGGCCCGCGCTTTCAGCACCAGTGCGTTCAAGAACACCTCAAAGCCAAACTTGGGCAGGCGCTGCAACGCCTGTTCTTGCCCCGCCAGCAGATCGCGCCGCAGCGCGCGTTCGCCCGAGATGTAATCCAGCCCAATCGCCCGCCACAGGCCGGGCGCATTGTCGCGCAGCGAGATCGACATGGCCGCGCGCCCCTGTGCCACCGGCGTGATCAGCGCGGTGAGGTGGGCGGGCGATAGGCCCAGCAGATCGGCGTCGATCAACAAGATCATCTCGGATTGCGTTTCGGCAAAGCCCCGCGCCAAGGCCGCCGTTTTGCCGCCATTTTGCGCCAAGGTGATCAGCCGCGCTTTGGGAAAACGGCGCACCACATCCGACGTGCCATCTGTTGACCCGTCATCCACCACCAGCACGTCGTCGATCAGCGGATGATCCAGCACCGCCGCCAGCACAGCCCCGATGCGGGCCTGTTCGTTATAGGCGGGGATAACACAGGTCAGGGTCACGGGCGCCTCCTTTGCCAAAGCACCAGCAAAACCACAACCAAGCCCACCACCAAACCCAGCGAGACGCGCCAGATCCATGTGTCTATCGCCGTATAGGCTGACCCGATGAACCAGCCAATCAGCGTGAACACCGCCGTCTTTGGCACGGTGCCTACCACGTTATAAGCCATGTAGACGGGAAAGTTCATGCGGGCAGCACCCGAGGCCAGCATGATGGGCAGACCCGCCGAATGGGTCCATTTGCCCACCAAGATCGTCCAACCGCCTTTGGTGGCAAAGTGCCCTTCCAGCGCCAGTTTGCGCGCCTCTGTCATGCCCAAACGCGCCAGCCAGCGGTCAGGCAGCAGGGCAGGGCCAAGGCGGCCGATCCAGTAATACATCGCATCGCCGATCAAATCGCCCAGCACGCAGACGGCATAGACGGCAAAGATGTTCATATAACCCAACTTGGACAGATAGGCCGCAATCACCGTGACAATCGGCCCCTCGACCACGGCCATTGGCCCCACCAGCCACAGGCCATGGGCCTGCATCAGGTGCAACGCAGCGTCTTGGGTCATCAGGGCTTGTCCTTGGCAATTTCGGCCGCTGTCATTGCATTGCCGCGCCATTCGAAGGAATTGCCAGCCCAAGCTGCGCACCACAAAGCGGGCAGCATCGCATCGCGCGTGATCCATGCGGCCAGATCAGCCGGCGCACGAGGCCAATCGCCCGCAGCGGCAAGCAGATATTCCGCGCCATACCACAGCGCCAAAAAGGCAGGCAAAAACCAAACAGGCGCACCCATGCCCACCAATGCCAGCATCGCCAAAAACGGAAAAGCTGCCCCCGCCAGAAGTTCTGGCAAGAACAGCATCAAAAACCCCAAGCGGCGCACCTTGGCCCAGCGAACCTGACGGTTCCAAACCACGTCCCGCTGGCGCGCGCCAATTGGTTGCTCGAAAAACTTGCCCGGCAGGCGCACCACTTTGCCCTGCGCCCGCACGACCTTGGTGGAGGCGACATCCTCGGCCATCTCGCGCCCCAGCACGGCGATCCCGCCCGCAGCTTCTAGAACCTGCCGGTCCCAAAACAGCATCTTGCCCTGCGCGTAGCCTTGCCCAAGCCGCGAGGCTGCCATTTGCCAGCGGGCCTGAAAGCTGTTCAAAAACGCGCATTCGACCCGCGCCCAGAACCCGTCTGGCCTGATCCCGATGGGCGGAGACGACACCAACCCCGTTTGCGGCGTAAATTCAGCCATGCAGCGGCGCAGCGCATCGGGGGGCAGGATGACATTGCTGTCTGACATCAAAATGTGGTCATAGCGCGCGGCCTTCCAGCCCTTGACCAGATTGTTCAGTTTGGGGTTGCCAGACACCTTGTCATCCCCCGTCAACACCCGTGCTTGCACGGCAGGATGCCGCGCCATGAGCTTTTGCACCAAGGCCACGGCAGGGTCGGCAGGGTCAGCGGCGCAAAAGATCAGCTCAAAGGTGGGGTAATCGGCACGAAAGGTCGACTCGAGCGTTTCTTCCAAAAAGTTTTCAATCCCGCAAATCGGGCGCAGCACTGTGACGGGTGGGAGCACCGCAGGCCCGCCGGCAGGCTTGCGCCTCAGGGCCGCCAGCGCCAAGCCAACGCCCAGCCATTGCACCAAAAGGCACAGACCCGCGAATAATGTTAGAACAAGCGCCAAGCTCATCGTCACGCCCTTGCCACAATCTTCCGCCGCCTCACGGGTGGGCGGCCTGTGCAAAGCCCATTTGCACAGGGCTTGCGGTCATTTCTAGCGGAAGCCGTGACGCTGCGCTGGTTTCAACGCCATGCGCTTCCCAATCAATCAAAAGCAATCGTCCGTTTGCAGTTTCCACCAAGGCGGTGGCGTTTTCCACCCAATCGCCGCAATTGGCATATTCCACGCCGTGGTCGGCATGCAAAGCGGGCTTATGGAAATGGCCGCAGATGATGCCATCGGCTTTGTGCTTGCGCGCCACGTCGGACAGACGCTCTTCAAACGCATCACAGGCGCGCACGATGTCGTTAAAACGTTTCACCACGCGTTCAGCCAAGTTTGATTTGGGAAGGCCCTTGCGTTGTCTGCGGGTATTGATCCAACCAACCAACCCGCGCATGCCGCTATCAAGCCGTGTCGACAGGCGGGACAGTTTGGGAAACCGCGCATCGAACAGATCCGTCTCGTCGCCATGCACCACCAAATAGCGCCGACCATCGGCGGCTTTGTGCACGATACGGTCGTGAATCTCGACGCCCAGCATCGATTGCCCGATGAAACGGCGAAAGAAGGCGTCGTGGTTGCCGGGGGTAAAGACCAGCCGCGCACCTTGCCGCGCGCGGTCAAACAAAATCGCCAGCACCTGCTGCTGCGCCGCTGTCCAATGCACGCCCAAGGGCAGCCAAGTGTCGATGATATCGCCGACCAGATAGATCACATCCGCCGTATGGGCCTGTAAGAACGACAACAGCAGATCATCGCGGCAGGCGCGAGAGCCAAGGTGCAGATCTGACAGGAACAGCACCGGAAAATGTCGGGCGGGATGGGTGGTGGGGGCAGGGCTGACCAAAGCACCAGCAGGCAGAAAATCGGCAGGGTGAATGCTCATCTGATCGTCCCCTTCCGGCGCGCCCTTTTGGGCTTTGCTTCCTAAACGGTGGGCTGTGACGTTATCGTCGCCGCCTTGCCCCTCTTTTGAGGGATGCCCTAAAGGGTTTCTGCAACGGCGATGTGACAGTTATCCCCATTTTTGACGCAAGACCTTGCGTTAGATCAAGCAGCACCCCCAAGGGATGCGCATTAACCGAATCTGGCTTTCAGGGCATTTAATCTAATGCTGCACTTGCAGCAAAAGCAGCGGGCTTTAGGCCAGCATCTGCTCTGCCATTTGGCAGGCCATGGCGACAAAGCGGGACTGGCGTGCTTTGGCCCCATCTTCCAACAGGCGCGGCACGATCCATCCTACGTAGCTTAAGGCGCGCAGGGTTTGGAACAGGGGCAGTTCGGTCAGATCGACAGGGCGGGTCGCCAGATAGCCTTGCACAAAGGCCGCTTGCAGCGGGGCAGGGTCCGCCTCGCGCAGGATAAAGTTCAAGACGGTCGCCATGTCGAACAAGCGATAGCCAAAGCCGCCATCGTCAAAGTCGATCAAATGTGGCCCGCCGGGGCCGATCAGCACGTTTTCTTGCACCAGATCGGCGTGGATCAAGCCATAATCTGCCCCTTTCAGCGCCGAAAGTCGCGCAAGGGCGTGATCGCGCGCTTGGGTCAGCAGGGCCGATTGTGCAGCGGTAAGTTGCGGATTTTCCCAAAAGTGGCCCCACAGCGGGGTCTCGCCCAAAAGCCCTTGGGCATCCCAGACGGGGCGGTCAAAGCTGGGCGGCGGCGTCCACGCATCACTTTTCAGGTGCAACTGCGCCATGGCCCGCCCCAAAGACTGATAGGCCGGCACCCCCGCCACCAGCGGGTTCAAGCGCCCGCCAAGGCACATAGGCACCCCGTCCAGCCAGCCCAGAACATCGACGATCTGCCCCCCCACCGCGTGACACAGCGCCCCGTCCAGCGCAGGGCGTGGGCGGGGCACAGACAGGCCGCGCTCTGCCAAAGCCGCCATCCATTCCAGTTCTGACAAAAGCTGCGCCGTGCTGCGCATTCCGCGCCGATGCAGGCGCAAGGCAAGGGGCTGTGGCGCGTCTATTCGGTAGACAAGGTTTTCGCGCGCAGCAACCAGAGTGGCCGGAAAATCCTGCAGCCCCCAGATGGCCAAGGCTTGCGCCAAGATGTCGCTCATAGCAGATTTGAATGGCTAAGGGCTGAGGGGCATTGGTCTGTCTTAGGCCTTGTCATGTGCCGCTTTACCCCAGTTTGCGCCCATAAAATCTGGGCAGGCTTAGTCTTCGCCGTCCTCATCCGACCGCAGCAATCCCATAATCTCGCGCTTCATGGCGATAAAGGCGGGGTCCAGCACAATGTCGCCCAAGCGCGGGCGGGCAAAGGGCACGGGCAAAACTTTGCGGATCTGGCCCGGGCGGCCTGACATCACAAAGACACGGTCGGCCAACAAAATCGCCTCTTCGATGTCATGGGTGACGAAAAGCACCGTCTTTTGGCTGTGATCCCACACCCGCAGCAACAAGCGTTGCATGGAATGGCGGGTCTGGCTGTCCAACGCGCCAAAGGGTTCATCCATCAGCAAGACAGCGGGATCATTGGCCAAAGCCCGCGCAATCGCAACCCGCTGCTTCATGCCGCCCGACAATTGCGCGGGGTAGTGATCGGCAAAGCCCGCAAGGCCCACTTCGCCCAAGTAGTGCTTAACCAGACGGGTGCGCTCCTCCTCGGCCAAGCCACGGCGGCGCGGGCCGTAGGCCACGTTTTGCGCCACAGTCAGCCACGG
>CAMAYO010000028.1 GCA_945862465.1 Pseudorhodobacter antarcticus
CGCGCGACAGCGCGCGGACCCCTCCGAAAGCCTTGGTCAGACCGTGGATCGCCAGGCGAGGGGCGGGCTGCGCTGTCACTCAGCCAGCATCCACAGGTCTTTGAAGCCAGCCTGATAGGCATCGCCATAGCCCATCGCTGGATCAGCGGGCGTGCCCACATCGGCGATGTTCTCGGCGCTGAACACCCGCAGCGGCACTTTGCTGTCGCGGATGGCTTCTTGACCGCAAAGCAGCCGCATTTCGGCATCGAGCATGGCGTGGGCGATCCAGTCAAGGTTTTCGCCGATGTCCATTTCAATCGACCCGTCGCGGATCATATCGAGCGCAAAGGGCGTGCCGTTGAACGTGGCGACCTTAACGGCATCGCCCTTGCCCGCGATGGCGATGGCGGGGGTGACGAAGGTTGACATGCTGTCGTAGATCGGGATGACATAGTTCAACTCGGCATTGGATTGCAGCGCACCCGCAACCGTCGGCTGGATCTTCGTGGCCCAGTCGATGATCGGAATGTTCACAATCTCGAACTTGCAGTCGGGGCAGTTGGTCGCGAAGGCTTCGGTAAGGCCCGACACGATGGAATCGGTGGAAAGCGCCTCGTTCGAGACGAGAACCAGCGCGTTGACCTTGCCGCCCGTCTTGGAGATGGTCCAGTTCGCCATCAACTCGCCCGCTTTCTTATAGTCGATCGCGGTGGCAGCATCGACACCGGCAGGAGGGTCTTGCTCTAATCCGGTCAGGTGCGAGGTCACTACCTTGAGCCCTGCGGCTTGAGCAGCAGCCACTTGTGGTTCAAAGAAGCGGGGATCGGCGCCGGCCAGCAGGCTGACTAGGTTGAAGCCGTTGTTCGAAGCATGTTCAATCCCTTGGATCCACTGCGTCGGATCGCCCTGATTTTCCCAAACCATGTGCTCAAAACCGATCTTTGCGGCAATCTCGTTTTTGTGGTCCGCGATGATTTTGATGAAGGGAATAGAGCTGGAGGCGGGGATCGTGAAGATCTTTTTGTCAGCCATACAGGCCTTGGCGTCAAAGGCTGGGCCGGGGGCGGTGAAGGTTGGCAAACCGCTGTAGCTGGCGATGGCGGCGGTTGCCGCGGCCACGCCGTCCTCGGCCCACGCGGCCGAGAATGATGCAAGTCCGAGCGCCGCTGCAAGCGACGTTGTACGAAGAAGCGATGTCATGTCGTTCAATCCCTATTGAATGCGGCCATGTTAAGGATGACCCGGTGGAAGGTGGACTTTCAGTCTTCGGTCTTCATGCCTTTTGCCCGCGCAGAGCCTGCGTTGCCGCAAGATCCAGTCGGGTGTCGTTCACAATGACGCCATAGGCCGCCCGCGCCATATCAGCGTCAAGCAGTCCGTCCAGCACATCATCCAGAACATCTTCTGGCGCCCGCAACATCGGGTCGCCGTAACCGCCCCCACAGGGCCCGTAAGCTGTGATCCGGTCGCCCTTTGCAAGATGGCGGTACGGGATTTTGGAGGGCAGGTTTTCCATGCTGCCGTCAAGATGGCTGAGTTCCACCTTGGCAGGCGATCCGTCAGAACCGCCGATGAAGCCCCAAGGATTAAAGCGTTGGCCATCCCCCTCAACCGAAACTGCGCCATCTTGCAACAGTTCGAAAGCCCGGATTGAACCTATGCCACCCCGCCATTGGCCGGGGCCTGCCACATTTTCGCGCAGTTCATAATTCAGAACCCTCAGGGGCAGGTGGCTTTCGATATCCTCGACCGGATTGTTGCGAGTGTTGGCGTAAAGCGTGTCCACCGCATCCATCCCGTCTTTGCCGTAACGGCCGCCGTAAGCGCCCTCCATGATCTCCATATGGACCCAAGGATTGCCGTTCGAGACTCCGGAAAAGGCCATAACCCGCAAGTTGCCAATGCCCGCGCTGACCTGACGGGGAACGGCGGGAGCTATGGCTTTCATTACGGTATCAGCCAGCGCATTCCCGGGGCAGAAGCGGGCGATGACAGGGGCTGGGAAGATCGGGTTGGCTAGACAGCCTTTGGGCGCAAAGATCGTAATCGGGCGGGTCAGGCCGCTGTTTTGCGGAATATTGCCGTAAACCTCGCTGTCCAACAGGATCGAGCGCAACGTAAGCCATACCGCGCAATCAACTGTGCCCACGAAGGGCATGTTGATCGGCTTGTTGGGGGTTTGCGGTGCCGTGCCCGTCAGATCGACGTGGATGTTAGAGCCTTTGATCGTCAGCGTCGCCTCGATCGGCAGTTCCTTCAGCGCGGGGTCAGCACTGTCAAGATAGCCGTCGATATAGGTGCGCGCGTTATAAACGCCGTCCGGAATGGCCGAGATAGCATCGCGCATCAGCTTTTCAGAGTAATCGAGCAGGTCCTCGTAAGCGCCCGTCACGGTGTCCAGCCCGTATTGGTCCAAAAGCTGGGCATAACGGTCAGCCCCGATGCGGGCAGCGGCGACCTGCGCTTCCATATCGCCCACCACAAGATCGGCGATACGGATGTTGGAGCGCAGGATCTGCCAAACGGGCTCCACCTTGCGGCCCGCCTCATAGACGCGGATCGCTTTGAATTGCAGGCCTTCTGCATAGGCGTCGACCGCGTCGACAATGCCGCAACTGCCTGGCGTCAGCGCGCCAATGTCCAGGTGGTGGGCCGTTGTCACCGAAAAGCCCGCCAGCGCGCCCTTATGAAAGATCGGCACAGCAAAGCCCACGTCAGGCCCATGCGAGGCCCCGCCGTAAGCGTCGTTGTGCATAAAGACATCGCCGGGGTTCACGGTATCGCCGCGCTTTGAAAGCTCGCGCAGGATGCCTTCGATATAGCCTGGTATAGGCCCGGATTGCAGCGGGGTCGACATGGTGCATTCGCACAATTGTCGCCCGGTGGCATCGGTCAGGGCAGCGCCAAAATCCTCGCTTTCGCGGATGATGCTAGAATAGCTCATCCGCATCAGCTTGTGGCCCATCTCGATGGCAATGTTTTCCAAGGCACCGTGGATAACGGCGGCCAGAAAAGGATCTACGCGGGTTTTCATTTTGCCAGCCCCCGATCAAACATCATCGTGCGTCATGCGCACATTGCCGAACCTGTCAGCGTGATAGCGCCAACCTGGTGGAATCACGGTGGTGGTATCGGTCTGCAACAAAATGGCCGGACCGTGAAATTCCACGCCGACAGGCAACGTGGAGCGATCCAGATAGGGCGTGTCGCAGCTTTGCAGCACGTCGTTGACGCGGAACACACAAGTGCCGCGCCCCATCTCGACGGCTCTGGCGGCTCCGGTATAGGCTGCGGGTTCGCCCAGCTTTTCCACCTCTCCAATACCGCGTACTTTTACGGTTACGATTTCGATCGGGCTGGCCTCAAAGGCATGGCCATATTCAGCGCGGTGACGTTCGTGGAAAGCGGCCCAGACCTGTTCAAGGGCAGCATCGCTGATATCGCCTGCTGGAAAGTCGATCTTCAATTCATAGCCTTGCCCGACATAGCGCAAATCGCCCTGCCGCAGCATTTTGGTGCGCGCGACTGGCACACCGTCTTTGGCGAAGATGCCCGAGAGCTCGGCCTCCATATCCGTGAAAAGCCCCTGCAAGCGTACCGTATTCAACGTGCCTTTCACGGCAAAGGCGGTGCGCAGGGCGTGATACTCTAGATCCGCCGTCAAAAGCCCCATGGCCGAGGTGATGCCCGGATGCGGCGGGATCAGCACCTGCCGCACGCCAAGCATCTTTGCAACCTCTGCAGCGTGCAGCGGACCGGCACCGCCAAAACCGCAAAGCGTGAAATCGCGCGGATCAATGCCCTTTTGAACGGTGCGCGAGCGTATCGCGTTTGCCATGTTACTGTTCAGAACGGTCAAGGCACCCTCAGCGGTTTCAGCAGGTGTGCGGCCCAGTTCTTGCGCCAATTGGGCGATGACCCTTGTTGCGGCCTGTGCATCAAGCGTCATCTGACCGCCCAAGAAGTTGTGTGCCGCAAGGCGGCCAAGGACAAGATTGGCGTCCGTCACTGTGGGCAAGGTGCCGCCCTTGCCATAAGCGGCAGGCCCCGGGTCCGCTCCGGCACTTTGTGGGCCGACACGGAAGGCATGGCCGCGGTCAAGATAGGCAATAGATCCCCCGCCCGCCCCGATGGTGTGAATGTCGATCATCGGCAGCATCACCGGAAACCCAGCAATCGAGGCGCTTCTGGCGTCTGCTTCCGACAAGCGGCCATCACGGATGATGCCGATGTCGGCACTGGTGCCGCCTATGTCGAGCGTGATCAAGCGATTGGTGCCCGCGTGTTCTCCGACCCAAGCTCCGCCGCGTACACCGGCCACCAAACCCGACAAAAGCGTGGTCGCCGGTCGTTCTGCAATCATCTCGGGCGTGGCAAGTCCGCCGCTGGAGGTCATCACACGAAAGGCGCCGCGAATACCCAATCCGTGCAATTCATCTTGTAAATCGCGGATATAGCGCCGCACCTTGGGGCCGATGAAGGCCGACATGGCCCCTGTCGTGAAGCGTTCGAATTCGCGAAACTGCGGTGATACCTCGGCCGAGGTGGTGACAAAGACATCGGGCAGGATGGCGCGGACAATCTCTGCCGCACGGCGTTCATGGGTGGGGTTCACGTAGGAAAACAGAAAGCCCACGAGGATGGATTCCACCCCGGCAGCCCCAAGTTCTCTTGCTTTAGCTGCAACCGCCTCTTCATCCAGCGGAACAAGTTCTGCCCCCGAGGCATCCAGACGCCCCGCCACCGTCAAGCGAAAGCGGCGGCGGATCAGAGGGCGGCTTTGCCAAGGTAGATCCTGCATGATCGAATAGTGATGTGGCCTTTGATGCCGGCCAATGTGCAGTACGTCACGAAAGCCTTCATTCGTGATCATCCCAGTGACAGCCCCGCTGTGGACCAGCATCGCATTGGTGCCCACCGTGGTGCCATGGAAAACGCTGTCGATCTGGGCCGGCTCGATCCTTGCCAAAGCGCAGATCGCCTTTACGCCGTTGATGAAACCCAAGGCCGGGTTCGACGGCGTCGAGGGGGTCTTGTGGATCGTCACTTTGCGCTGCTCAAGGTCTGCAAGCACAAGGTCGGTGAAGGTACCGCCGACATCAACGCCTAAAGCAATCATAGCAACCTCCCAACCCCGTTGTCGGAAAGATTGATCCATATGGATCGACATGACAAGTCTTATTCTTTCGTCTACACCGGATCCCGACGTGTGGATTGGATGCGCTTCATGGCTTTGAACGAAAAACTGAAAACCGTGTTCGCCGGTGACCTGCGGGAGCTGATGCTGATCAGTTATATCGTACTGGGCAACAATGCCGTGACGAATCGTTTCATCGAACGCGGCTACGACATGCCGGTCCATGCTTGGTCCAGCCTTTACGCCATCGACCGCTTTCCTGGCATCCGCGCCAAAGAAATCCGAACGATCTTCCCGCGGCCGCAAAATACGATCAGCCGGGCTATCTCGCTTTTGGAAAAGCGCGGCTATGTCCGGCAGGGGGCATCTGAATCCGACGCCCGCGAAAAGCGGCTCTTTGCGACGGCGGACGGTCAACGCATTCTAGCTGAGATGACCGCCCTGTCGCTGCGCCGGCAAGCAGAGCTTTTCTCTCCGTTGACAGCGGAAGAGCGCGACACTTTCTTTGGATTGGCGCTCAAGATTGCAGCTGGGCAAAACTTGCTTGATTCGGCCTTAGTCTCAGGAGCAATTGATCTGCATGACATGGGATCGGCTGCGTGATCCAAGCCCCCGAACTGACTGGCGTGTTGATGAGCAATATTTTCTGACTATGAAAGAGAACGAGTCCTGACACCTAGCGTCATGAAAGCAGATCAAATGAGTGGCAAGCAGCACAAGGCCGCCAATGATGCTACCGCTTGCAACCGGGTAGCGATCACAAACTGAAGGAACGGTCTGCGTAGTCTTCTAATTCTAGCTTTTCTAAAAGAGGGCTGCCTCAAAAGTGCTGCAGCCCAAAACGGATCCGGTACTCGTCCAGTGACTTGAGTAACCTCGCCAGATAAGACCTAGGCCGCTCAATCCGTGCGGGTTTGAAACCCAAGTATGGCTAGATCGAGAGTGTTGTTAGAGGGACTTTTCCTATGCTGATCCGAGCGGCTCGATAGCCCGCCAACATTATCAATCGTTCGCCGTTCTGCTACTTAAAGACGAACCCAGAGGGCATCCGCTTCGTGATGATCGAGAGCCCTCATTTGGTGGTCTAGTGCAAATGTTAGTCAATGATCGGCGTTCGGCTTGTTGATGAACCTCAGGCTGCAGTTTCAATTGTAGGCGCTTCACCATATCCTGTCCCCGCAACCACTGAAAATATACAGCAATACCAAAATCATAGTCTCGATCACTCGGGGCTTTTTGCATTCGCGCCACAGAATAATTGCGGCGTCCGTTGCCGCGTTCGAAATTTGCTCAAGGTTGATAACTGGTCCCTTTGGGTTAAACCATATTGTAAAAAGACTCCCTGAAACCATGATGCCGGTTGGACTGCACCAATTTTCTAAGTGCCAACGTGCTTTCAACTCACGAAAACTGTGCAAGACAACGTCCTGTGTGCTGCAGCGGAGTTGATGTAACATCTTAATAACGTGAAAATTCGGCTCAGATGTGGGCCGTCTGTTCGTCCCCTTCACCGGGCCATGGCTGGCCCAGCGCCTGTCTGGCACTCAGGAAAGAAGGCGCTGAACTTCAGTCTCAATCTCTGATCCGATGGGTTCGGCGCCGGAACGCCATGTGCCCACAACATTGCCCTGCCGGTCGAAGAGGACCTTGTTGAAGTTCCACTCCGGTTCGAAGCCGGCGGTCTGCTTCAACCACAGGTACAAAGGATGCGCCTCCGGTCCTGTGACATGGGCGATCACCGACATTGGCATCGTGATGCCATAGTTCAGTTCGCAGAAGCTTTTCACCTCACCATTGCTGGCCTTTTCCTGATGAAAATCGTCCGAAGGCACGGCAAAAACCACAAGCCCCTGATCCTTGTAGGTGTCCTGCAGCTTTTGCAGGGCCGAATATTGCGGCGTGTAGCCGCAGAGCGAGGCCGTGTTGACCAGCAGCACGACCTTTCCTGCGAAATCCACAGAACCGTAGTTGCCGCCGTAGATCGACTCAAATGTCCAGTCCGGCGTTGCGATTGCAGTCTCGGCATTGGTCATGGTCGTTCCTTTGAATGCGGCGGCTGCAGCCGCAAGGCCGAGCCCAATCAGAACCTGTCTGCGCTGCGTCATTTCGCATGTCCTTTTCGGTAATTTGCCTACACTAATATGGTGCGACTGCCGCCAAAGCAAAGCGCACTCCCCGCGCCATCGGTCAGATTTTCTGCTCGGCCCCACTGCAGAGGCGGCCCTGAGAAAATCCGCGCCAACGGTAGCGGCCCGCCCAACAGAGCGGTGTGGTGCAGTGCAGAGCTTCGGCAGTTGCTGCGCTCTAGGGTTATTGGTAACCTGAACCCAATCAGCCAACAACCACCGTTCCCAAATCAGCGCGGATGTTCCAAATCATTCGATGACGGACAGTTGTTCAGGAAAGATCCACACTCCCTTGCGGTATGTGAAAGCTAGGTTCAATCACACGGGACTGGTCGACGCCGATGGCAAGCAGGTCCCCCCATGCCAAGGCCTTCTGACAACACCCAACTCCGTTGGCCAACCAACCAATCTCAGCTTAGCGGATTTGCGTGACAAGTTGCCCGCGCAGCTTTCGGCAAGCTATGCCGCGCAAGGGGGGCGAACATCGGCTCAATCACCTCCAGCATCAGGTCTATCGTCGCGTCCGGATCCGACAGGTCAAGCCTGTTCTGCGTCAGCAGCATCGTTCGACGAGATTCGCGCAGGACCTGGGATCGCACGCCCAAAGCTGCGTTGACCCGCCAGCCGATGTCCACGTCATCAAACCAAGGGGTGGTCTGGCGCAGGCATGTGATCACGGCTTGATGTGCAGCAATTTGATCGACCAGCGGCTGTAGCACAGTCGCAGCTCCGTTGCCGCCGGCTAGGGCGTTGATATAGTCAAATACGGCATAGGGGCGCTGCGGGTCCAGCGACCACCGCACCGAAGGGCCGATCAGGGCGATCAGTATGTCGCGCAGCGGGGCCGGTTCCGGTCGGCTGCGGTCAATCGCCATTTGCAGCGCCATCATCCGTTCATAGTTTACCTGCGCATAAAGTTTCTTGGCCGTCGCGATCACAAGGGCATCCAGAGATGGATAGAATTGATAGAGGCCGGAAACGCTGATGTCAGCCACACGGGCAATTTCGCGCACAGACACATCTCGTCTGGTCTTGGCACCGCAAATCACCAAGGTCGTCGCATCCATCAGGCGGTTTCGCACGACGATTTCGGATTGGGTCATAAAGCACCTCTTGATGAACAAACCGGATAGTGGAAATCTATGTCTGGCGGATGACAAGACCGCTGCCTCAGCGCAATCCTGCCTTGACGAAGCTGTCGATCACTTGGCGCTGCACAACGAGATAGATCACCAGTACCGGCAGGCAAGCCAGCGTCGAGACGGCCATCAAGGGCCCCCACTGGCTGCCCTCTTCGGTCAAAAACATCTGGATGCCGATCTGGATCACCGTTTTGTCTTCGCTGCGGGTCAGCAGCAGCGGCCAGAAATACTCGTTCCAAGCCGAGATGAAGAGCAGGATCGACAACGCCGCCAGCGGTGCGCGCAGGTTCGGCACAAGGATGCGCCACAAGATGCGCCAGTGGCTAGCCCCATCCATATGTGCCGCATCGATCACTTCGACTGGAAACGACCGCATCGCCTGCACCAGCAGCAGAATGGCAAAGGCCGAGGCCATGTTTGGTAGCATCAGCGCGGTCAGCGTATCGACCAGACCCATCTGTGCGATCACCACGTAGTTCGGGATCATCACCACCTGAAACGGCACCAGCCAGGTCATCGCCACCAGCGCAAACAGCACCCGGTCGCCAAAGAATCGCCAGCGTGCAAAGCCGTAGGCCGCCAGCACCGCCGTCAGCAATTGCAACGCGGTCGATATGATCGAAAAGATCATCGTGTTGGCTAGCATCGTCCAGACCGGGATGACCCCGGTGGCATAGCTGTAGTTTTCCAGCGTCATCGCTGCGGGCCAGGGCAGGGGGCTGTAGATCTCAGCTAACGGGCGCAGTGAGGTGACCAGCATCCACCACACCGGAAAGACGGAAATGAAGGCCAGCGGGATCATCACGGCATGCGCGGTCCAGTCACCGGGGCGGCGGGGCTTGGCGTCAGTTGTCATGAAAACTCGCCCTGTTCATCAGCCAGATCAGCCCTGCCGCCACCACGCCAAAGCCCACGAACAGCAGCATCCCCGCAGCAGAAGCCCACCCCGCCGCCAAACTGCCAAATCCGAACTGCCACAGCAGGTAATAAACGTTGCTAGTGCTGCCCAATGGACCGCCTTGGGTTAGGACATGGATGTAGGCAAAGCTCCACTGTGCGCCCAGAAGGATGGTCAGCAGCACCAGCAGAAAGATCGTGGGCGACAGCAGCGGCAACCGGATGCGCCGGGTGATCTGCCACTCTTTGCCGCCGTCCATCCGTGCGGCCTCAATCAGGGCGGGGTTGATGTTTGACAGGCTGGCCGAAATGACCAGCGTGGAAAACCCGATAAGCTTCCATCCAGTAATCCAGATGATCGTCCAGATCGCGGTGTCATCGTCTTTCAGAAAGTCGACGGCGGACAGTCCCATGCCGCGCAGTGCCATGTTCACGATGCCGAAATCGACGTTCAGCATCCAGCGCCAGACTGCCGCCGCAGCCACCGGTGCAATGATCAACGGCACAAAGATCAGGGCGCGGTACAGGTCGCGCCACCGCCCTGACAACTCGTTCGTCAGGATCGCAATCGCAACTGGCAAAATGACCGTCAGCGGCAAGAGGCCTATCAGATAGATCCCAGTGTTCCACAGGGCCGCCTTCATGTCGGGCAGTCCGATCAGGCGTTCATAATTCAGTAAGCCCACATACCGACGCGGGGCGGTGGGCAACATGTTCCATTCGTGAAAACTCAGCCAGAATGCATAGGCCAGCGGGCCGTATATCCAGATGACCAGCAGGACCAGCGCGGGGGCCAGATACAGCCACGGCGCCCACGGCTGACGGCGAAGCCAGGCCTTTCGGCGAGCGATGGAGGAGGTGGCAAGGGCGGTCATCTTCGGTGATCCTGCAAGAAAAGATGCGGCGCACACCCGGCGCCGCATCAAGGGTGTCCCGAAAGGTTCAGGGCATCAACGGCTGTGCATTCGCCTGCGCGTCTGTCATCAGCGTTGCGATATCGCCCTCGCCGAACACGGCTTGTTCTGCCGCCGTCATCATCGTCGTCATGATCTGGCGATAGTTCGGGCCGGGGAACGACTGCCAAGGCGTCAGCGACTGCAACTGCGCGATGTTCGGGGCCATTACCGGATTGTCGCGCAGAAAGGGGGCCAGGAACTCTTCACTTTCCACGGTCGACTGGCGCAAGGGCACGTAGCCGATCTTTGATGTGATGATGTTATAGCCGTAGTCCGAGGTGAGATGCTTCATCAGTTCCCAAGCCGCGCGCTGCTTGACTGGGTCTTGCGTCATTATCATCAGGGCTGAGCCGGAATTGGTGGGCGTGGCCGGTTTGTCGCCAAAGGTCGGCATCGGGGCGGAGCGCAGCTCGAACTTGTCTTTCGCACCCTTCAGCAGCACCGCCTGCACGGCACTGGTGATCAGGAACATGCCCGCGTTGCCGGTCGACATTGCCTCGATGCTGTCAGCCGAAGTGCTGTTGGGCATCGCACCTGACTGTGCCAGCCCGCGCATCATGGACAGCGCTTCGATGCTTTCAGTACCGCCAAAGGTCAGCGTCTTGCGGTCATCCGACATCACCGAGCCGCCGTTCGACTTGACGAACCCCTGATACAGCCAGTCATAGGACGACGGGCCGAAGATGCCGGTCAGCAGGCCCGGTTTGCCGGTGGCCTTGGTTATGGCATTGGCGGCAACGCCAACCTCGTCCCAAGTGCGGGGCGGCGCGTCGGGGTTCAGGCCCGCCGCGCGGAACAAGTCGGCGTTGTAAAACAACACCGGGGTCGAGAACACATAGGCCAGACCATAGGTCTTGCCGTCCAGACGACCAAGTTCCAGCCCCCTAGGGAAAAGCCCGCCGAAATGACCAGCCAGTTCGTCCGCTGGTACGATGTCTTCCAGGGCTGGCACGCCAAAGTTTTCGGCCGCATAGCCAAAATCGGCAAAGATAATCTGCGCGATGTCCGGCCCGTTTCCGGCGATCACATCGGCCTGCACGATGCTGATCACATCGGGGGCGGGGGTGGGGATGCCTTCGACGGTGATTTTGGGATTGGCAGCCATGAAACTGTCGATCATCTCGACCGTCGCATCCTTGCCGATCCCGGCTCCGGCGAGGTTGTAATTGTAAAACCGGATGGTGACCGGTTCGTCAATTGTGGCGGGCATCGGCTGGGCCGCAGCCGTCAGGACAGAAGCCCCAAACAGCAGAGCCGCAGCACCGCCACGTAGGGTGGAAAGGGTATGTGTCATCGGACAATTCCTTTGAGTGGAGGGAAAAACAAAGATCATTCGGCCGTGGCGCGGGCAGCCTCATAGGCGCGCAGGTCGGCCAGCGTATGCCGCCCCGTCTCGGCGCGGGTCGAAGGCAGCGGCACGCAGGTGACTGTCAGCCCGCTGTCGCGCAGCACGCAGACCGAAAAAGACGTTCCCTGCACCATGCGGATGCCTTGGCCGTGAAACAGCGGGTCCAGGGCCGCGTGCTGGCCCATCCCCACGACCAGCGGAATGCCGTACCACTGGCTGAAACGGTCCATGTGGATGTGACCGCAAAAGATGCCGGCGATGGCGTGGCCCTTGACGACCTCTGCCAGACGCGCGGTGGCGGCGAAGGACAGGCATTCCCATTCCCAGTCCGGGTCCATCACCAGCGCGGGGGCATGGTGGAACATCAAGATCTTGGGCAGGCCCGGCTGATTGGCCAGCGCCGCCTGCAGGAAGGCAAACTGCGCGTCGTCCAACTCTCCGCCGATCTTGTCAGGCCGGCTTGTGTCTAGCGTGATGACATGCACGCCCTCAATCACCGCCTCGTGGTCATAAGACGCCAAGGTCGTCTCGGCGCGATCCAGCATCCCGGCATAAAAGCCCGCACGCGTGTCGTGGTTGCCCAAGGCGTAAAGCACTGGCATTTTCAGGTCCGACATCATCGTGCGAAGAGACTGATACGAGGCCAGATCGCCATGGTTCGTCAGGTCGCCGCTGACCAGAATGAAGGCAGGTGGCGTTGCCATGCCGTCTATCATTTCGCGCACGGCATGCAGCGTGGCGGTGGTGTCAGAGTGCAGGCCCGTATCCACAGGCTCGGGGGCGCTGATGTGAAGGTCGGTCAGATGCACGAAAGTGGTCATTATTTTTCCTTTTTCAAAGGCCCGGAATACCGAGCGGTGTCAGATCAGGCTGCGATGGATCCACTGATCCAGGGCAGCCTCTCCCAGAACGTCACGGGCGAAGCTGCACGCCCCGCCGTGCAACCTGTCCATCTCGTCGAAAGACGCCGTCAGATAGGCAGGCCGCACGCCAAGAACGGCGGCCCGCGCCGCTGGGGCGATGTGCGCGACAAGATCAGCATCGGGCTGCCACAGTGCCGCCGTGGCCATGTAGTCGGCCATGATCACGGGCATTGGCACGCCAAGCGTGGCTAGGATTAGGCCAGCGGCAAATCCGGTCCTGTCTTTGCCGGCGGTGCAATGAAACAGTGCAGGTCCGGGGGCCGCAGCGATGGCGCGCAGGAAGGCTGCATAGACATCGGCATTCAGCCGGACGAAATCGCGGTAAACCTCGATCATAACTGCGGCTGCATCTGCGTCTTCAAGGATAGCCTCAGGGTTTGACGCCATCACGCGCATGGAAGCCCCGGCGCGAATGGGCAAAGACACGCGCTGCACGCCACGGTCGGCGGCAAAGCTGACGGGGGCTGACGCAGCTTCATGCGGCTGGCGGAAGTCCACGATCAGCGCCAAGTCAAGACCCGCCAGCGCCGCATCGGCTGCGGCGTCAAGCGCCCGCAACACTGGCGCGCGCAAAAAAATACCGCGCCGAACGCGGCGCCCGTCCTGCGCGGTTAGGCCCCCCAGACAGCGCAGATTTGGATGCGTCGGAAGGATCGATCCTGTCGACTTGTCTGGCTCTGTCGATGTGTTCGAGTGGTCCACCAAGGGCGATCCCTGTTTTGACGCATTCCTCGTAAGAAACAGGACGGGCGATTCATCTGTCTGACCCTCCAGCGAATTTTCTGTGAAATCTGATGAACGCAGCTCAGGTGTTTTCACGAAAGGTTTTTTGAACTGGCACGTGATTGAATCGTCTGCGCGGCGTGATGGGGTCATCGAGTATCAAGGTGGCTTCTGAATGTCCGGTCTTTCCTTTAACGACGTCAGCAAACGTTTCGGCACATCGACGGTCGTCGACCGGTTCACACTTGACGTTGCTGAAGGCGAATTTGTTGCCCTTGTCGGCCCGTCAGGTTGCGGCAAGACCACCTCGTTGCGCATCCTTGCAGGTCTGGAAGAGGCCAGTGCCGGACAGCTGCTGGTGGGCGCGCGCGATGTCACCGAGTTACCCGCGCGCGACCGCAATCTGGCGATGGTATTTCAGTCTTACGCGCTTTACCCGCACATGACGGCAGCGCAAAATATTGGGTTTGCACTGTCGTTGCAGGGGCTGGACAAGGTGACCATCACCGACCGCGTGCAGCGCGCGGCAGACCGGCTGGCCATCGGGCACCTGCTAGAGCGCCGCCCGAAGGAGCTGTCGGGCGGCCAGCGTCAGCGCGTCGCCGTTGCACGCTGCATCGTGCGCGAACCAGCCGCGTTTCTGTTCGACGAGCCGCTGTCGAACCTTGACGCCAAGCTGCGCGGCACGGCGCGGGTGGAGATCGCCCGGTTGCAAAAAACCCTTGGCATCACGACACTGTACGTCACGCATGATCAGGTCGAGGCGATGACGATGGCCGACCGCGTGGTGCTGATGGACGCGGGGCGTATCCGTCAGATTGGCACCCCGATGCAGCTTTATCACCACCCGGTTGACCTGTTTGTGGCGACGTTCCTTGGGTCGCCCGCGATGAACTTGCTGGCCGGCGAGGTGCGGCATGACCGTGGCGAGGTTCGTTTTTCCGCGCCTGGGCTTGATCTGCGGCTGCCCGAAACCACCCATTGCGCGCCCGGCCCAGTGACCCTAGGCCTGCGCCCTGAGGCGCTGGAGCGGATGCCAACAGCGCCAGACCGCATCGCGCTGACAGGGGTCGTGGATCATGTCGAGCATCTTGGCGCGGAAACGCTGGTGCAGTTTGCCGTGCAAGGGTCGCGCGACGCCTCAATGACTGCGCGCATTCCGGGCGGTTGGCCGGTGCGCGCGGGCGCGCCTGTTACGCTTAGCGCAGCACATGTCGCCCTGCATCTGTTCGATGCGACCGGCAGTGCTGTGGCGCTGCATTTCGCCGGATCGGCGCGAGCCTCTGTCGGCCAACGCGTGCCGGCATGATGCGAAACGAAACCTGGAGTACAGCATGTCTCATCTTGAACTGACCGGATTGTCCAAATCCTTTGGCACCACCAAGGTGCTGAACGATGTGTCGCTGTCGGTGCGAAACGGCGAATTCCTGACGCTGGTGGGCGCATCGGGGTGCGGCAAATCAACCATCCTGCGAGTGATCGCTGGGTTGGAGCCGCAAGACAGCGGCACCGTGCAGATCGGCGGGCGCGGCGTTGATCATCTGCGCCCCAAACAGCGCAAAGTAGCGATGGTGTTCCAGTCCTATGCGCTTTACCCGCACATGAGCGTTGCCGAAAACATGTCGATGCCGCTGGTGATGCAGCGGCTGAACCTTGCCGAACGCCTGCCGCTGATCGGGCGGCTCAGCGCTAATTGCCGCCGCGTGATGACTGAAATCGCCGCCGAGGTCGACGCCGTCGCCAAGCAGTTGCAGATCGAGGCGCTGCTGACGCGCAAACCTGCACAGCTTTCGGGCGGGCAGCGCCAGCGCGTGGCGCTGGGCCGATCGATGGTGCGGCACCCGGACGTGTTCTTGATGGATGAGCCGCTGTCGAACCTGGACGCCAAGCTGCGCGTGCACATGCGGGCCGAGTTGACAGACCTGCACCGCCGCTTGGGTGTGACTTTTATCTACGTCACCCATGACCAGGTCGAGGCGATGACGATGTCCGACCGCGTGGCTCTGATGGACGAAGGTCGCATCGTACAGCTAGGCACGCCGTCGGACCTTTATCACAACCCATCCGACCTGCGTGTGGCGCGGTTCATCGGCAGCCCGCAGATCAACATCGTGTCGGGCACCACCACAGCGCAGGGCATTCTGGTCGGCGAGGCGCTGCTGCCGATTGCTGTATCTTCCCCCGCCGGGCAGGTGGTGTCGGTCGGCCTGCGCCCCGAGGCGCTGTCGCTGGACCCGGTCGCCGGGCAGCCGAATTTGGCGGCGCGGCTGACCCGGGTGGAAAACCTTGGGGCGGAACTGTTCTTGCACTTTGTCTTGCAGGAGTCCGGCGCGCCCTTGGTGCTGCGGGCCACGCTGCAGGACTACGAACGCCACAAGGCGCGGCTGAATTCACCCGTGGCACTAGGCGTCGAATGCGCCCGCGCATTGGTGTTTGATGCCGCAGGCCACCGGGTTGATCAGGCCAGCCGGGCCGCACTGCGCCTAGAGGTGCCCGCATGACCGTCGCATTAAAGATCGGAAGGGTTTCGGCAAGCCGCAATGCCCAACTGCGGGCAGAAGCTGCGGCAGGCTATGCTTTTGTAACCCCTGCGCTGATCCTGATCATGGTCCTGCTGATCGCGCCGATCGTAGTTGTTCTTCTGCTGAGCCTGACGGATTATCAATTAGGTGCGCTGGAATGGTCTTGGGTCGGGCTGGCAAATTACTCCGACATGCTGGGTGACCGAATTTTCCTGCGGTCCTTGGGCAATACGTTCATCTATGTGGCCATCGTCGTGCCAGGATCGGTTGTTCTGGGGCTGTTGGTGGCCATTCTGGTTCAGGAACGCACCAAGTCCAAGGCGATCTACCAGACAATTTTTTTCCTGCCCGTCACCACCACGCTGATCGCGATGTCGGTGGTCTGGCACTTCTTGCTAAACCCGTCGCTGGGGCCGATTACGTCGCTGACGCGCGCGCTTGGTCTGGGCGAATTCGATGTGTTCGGCGACCCGGATCTGGTGCTGGTGGGCCTTGCGGTAATCGGGATCTGGCAGTTGGTCGGCTTCAACATGATCCTGTTTCTGGCAGGCCTGACCGCCATCCCGCGCGATCTTTATGACGCGGCAGATATCGATGGGGCCGATGGCGCATGGGACCGATTTGCGCGTGTCACCTGGCCGATGCTGGGGCCGACCACGCTGTTTGTGGTGGTGACCACCACCATCACCGCGTTTCGAGTGTTCGACACTGTCGCCGTCATAACGCGCGGCAACCCACAGGGGCGGAGCGATGTGCTGCTTTATACGCTCTACAAGGTCGGGTTTCAGGATTTCAACATGGGCCCTGCTTCGGCCATGACCATCGCCTTTCTGGTCTTCGTGCTGGTGATCGCCTTGGCTCAGGCCTTTCTCATCGACAGAAGGACGCATTACTGATGTCTCGCGCAACGCTCCGTACCGACCGGCTGATCGGGTCGGCCGTGTCTCACGCCTTCCTGTTGCTGGGGGCCGCCTTCATCCTGCTGCCGTTCGTCTGGATGCTGCTGACCTCAATCCGCCCGGCGTCCGAGGTGTTCACCGCAGGCTTCAACCCTATCCCGTCCCGCTTGGCCGCAGGCATCAACTATTCCGAGGCACTGACCAAATCGCCCTTGCTGCAGTACATGCTCAACGGGGTGTTCGTCTGCGCGGGCATTCTGATCATCCAACTGCTGGTCGCCATTCCCGGGGGCTATGCGCTGGCCAAGCTGTCGTTTCGCGCACAACCCGTCATCTTCGGGCTGGTGCTGTTCGGTCTGACCGTGCCGGTGCAGGTGACAGCCCTTCCGATCTACATCGCGCTGGCGAAACTGAACCTCTTGAACACCTATTTCGCAATCATGCTGCCGTTCTTTCTGTCGGTCTTTGGCATCTTTCTGTTCCGGCAGTTTTTCAAAAGCTTCCCGCAGGAAATCATCCACGCCGCCCGGCTGGACGGATTTACCGAGCTTGAAATCATCATCCGCATCATCACGCCGTCGGCGGTGCCCGCCATCGCGGCCTTTGCGGTGTTCTCGATCACATCACACTGGAATGACCTGTACTGGCCGCTGATCGTGACGACCTCGGCCGATCATGCCACGCCGCCCTTGGGCATGATGATCTTCCGCGATCAGGAAACCGGGTCGAACTACGGCGCGCTGATGGCGGGGGCTGCGATCATCACAGCCCCGCTGATCCTCGTTTTCCTGTTCGCGCAGCGCCAATTCGTGCGCGGCATCACCATGACCGGAGTGAAGTAGCCCGGTCCCTTCCTTCCCCCCCACCACAAGAGGTTACCATGAACCGCAGAACGCTTCTTCAATCCGCCGCAGGCTTCACCGCCCTTGGCCTTGCCGCCCCCATGATGGCTCGCGCCCAAACTGGCGTCGAGCTTTCGGTCACCCACTGCTTTCCGGGTCACGACGGCTTTCACACCGAAATCGCAGCCGCCTTCATGGCTGCCAACCCCGATGTGATGATCACCTTCAACACGTCGCCGTCCACCTACGAGGAAGGTCACTCGCTGATCCTGCGTCAGGCGATGACCAACCAGCTGCCCGATGTCTATTACTCGGGCTTCCACCTGCTGCCCCCCCTGTCGCGCACCTTGACAGAGCGTGGCCAGATCACCCATCTCGACAGCTTCATCGCCACCGAAGGCGACGCCTGGAAGGCCGAGAACTATTCACAGCGCATCCTTGATCTGGGCAACTTTGACGGCGTGCAGATGGCGATGCCCTTCAACACCTCGACCCCGATCTTCTATTTCAACGAAGAGCTGGTGAAACAGGCTGGCGGCGATCCGGCGAATTTCCCCGACACTTGGGAAGGCGTGTTCGACCTGGCAGCCAAAATCGACGCACTGGGCGACGATATCGATGGGTTCTACATGGGCATCCACACCGAGGCGGGCGACTGGTTCTGGCAGGCACTGGTCTATTCCAACGGCGGCGAGCTGATGGATGCGGCGGAAAAGACTGTGGCATTTGGGGACGAAAGCGGTCTGGCAGCCCTGACGTTGACGAAGCGTTTTGTCGATGAAGCCAAGATGAACCTGCGGGAAAACCAGCAGGGCGTGCAGCAGTTCTATGCCGGCAAGACAGGTATCTTGGTGCAATCGACGGCAGGTCTGCGCGGCACCACCGACAGCGTCGGGACCAACTTTACCCTTCGCACCGCCCGCTATCCGCTGGCGGATGCCACCAACGGCCGCCTGCCCACCGGCGGTAACGCGCAAATCATCCTGACCACCGATGCCGCCAAGCTGGACGCCGCCTGGCGTTTCTCCAAATGGGTGTCCGGCCCCGAAGGCCAGACCGTCGCCGTCAAGTTCTCGGGCTACATGCCGACCAGTCTGATTGCCGAGCAGGACCAGTATCTGGGCACCTTCTACAAGGAAAACCCGAACTACACGACATCGGTCGGCCAGATCCCGGTTGCCCGCAAGTGGTTCGGTTATCCTGGCAAGAACTCCAACAAGATCATCGACATCCAGCGCGAGAACATCAACCTTGCGATGCGCGGCGAAATGCCGGTGGCCGATGTTCTGGCCAAGATGGTGACCGACACTCAGGGCTTGATCTGATGCAATCCGGGCCGGAGGCTTGCGCCTCCGGCCCCCTTCTTTTTTTGTGGGGCGAACTATGACCAAATTCACACTTGTCCAGTTGACCGACACGCATCTGAGCGGCTCTCGCCCGTTCTTTCAGTTTAACTTCGAAATGGTGATCGAGGCTATGACCGACATCGCCCCCGACCATGTCGTGATCACCGGGGACCTCGCTCTGAACGGCCCCGACGATATCGCAGACGTTGATTTTGCCAAGCGGCAGTTCGACCGGCTGGGCGCGCCGTGGTCAGCAGTGCCCGGCAACCATGATGTCGGCCTTGTGCCCTTCGAAGGTGGTCTGCACCAGCCGATCAATGAGGCGCGCCATGCGGCCTATCTGGACGTCATGGGCGCAGATCGCTTCATTCAGGATATAGGTGACTGGCGGCTGATTGGCATAAACAGCCAGCTTTTGGGCAGCGGATTGCCCGCCGAGGCCGCTCAGCACGACTGGCTTGCAGCTTCGCTTGTCGAAACGACCCGCTCTGTCGCACTTTTCCTGCATTATCCGATTTATCTGGACGATCCGGTTGATCCGACGCGCAGCCATGCCGTGATCCTGCCCGAAGCGCGCAAGGCGCTGCTGGCCTTGATCGACGCCCATCCGACAGTGCGGCTGGTGGCATCGGGCCACCTGCACGAGGAACGCCGGGCCGAACGCAATGGCGTCGTCTACCAATGGGCGCCTGCAACCTCGTTCCTTACGACGACGGGCGGCCATGGCGGCACGGCGACTGTCGGCTTTCTGGTGTACCGGTTCAATGGCATATCCTTTACCATCGAACGCCGCGTCGCCCAATGGATGATCGCTCATGACATCGCAAGCTGGGGCAACACTGAACCGCATGGATATTATGAGATCGTCAAACGCCCGTTCCCCAGTGTCTCCTGAGGCAATCGTATGACGCCGCTCGCCGAGCGGCCCGTTACGCACCGGATCGGGGCGATGACCCCCGATCTGAAAGCCTCAATCCTGATGATCCTAGCCTTCATCGTGTTCAGCGCGATGGCTGTGTTCATGCGGATGATCGCTGGCCAAATTGCGGTTCCGCAGGTGATTTTTCTTCGGCAGGTTATGGCGCTGTTGCTGATGGCTCCACTTTTCTGGACCAGTCGCCACGTGATCTTGCATCCGACGGGTCTTGTCTTGCACCTGACACGGGGCCTGCTGGCTGTCGGGGCGATGTTCTGTGGGCTGACCTCTATCATCTTCATCCCGCTGGCCGATGCGACGGCCATCGGGATGGCAGAAGTGCTGGTCGCCACCGCCTTTGCAGCCATTGTGTTGCGCGAACCCGTGGGCTGGCGACGCTGGACGGCAACAGCTGTGGGATTTCTGGGCGTGGTGATCATGATCCGCCCCTTTGGCGAAGGTTTCGACGTCTTTGCGCTGGTGGCGCTGGCGGGGTCGGTCTGTGGGGCGGCGAGCATGATCGCTCTCCGGTTGGGGTCGGGACATGACACAACGGTGACGGTTCTATTCTGGCAGGGGTTGGTTGTGGCGCTGGTGTCCGCCCCGGTAGCCGCGCTGCAATGGGTCACCCCGACCCTGAACGAGACGCTGATCCTGCTCGTCATGGGCCTGATCTTCACAGCCGGCATCTGGCTGTTCACCGCCGCGATCCGGTTGGGCCGGGCATCTGCCGTGGCCCCCTTGGGCTATCTGCGCCTGGTGTTGATGGCGGCCACCGGCTGGCTGTTTTACGGCGAGATCCCGACCTGGGCCACGGTGATCGGCGGTGTGCTGGTCATTGCATCGGCCACCTACACCATCACCCGCAACGCCGCACGCGCGTTGCCGATCCCCTCTGTCAACCCGTCAACTCAGTGAGGCAACGATGATCCTTTCCCCGTTCGACAAACCCGGCCAATTCTGGCGTGGCAACCTGCATTGCCACTCTACCCGATCAGACGGCGACCTGCCGCCCGAAGAGGTCGCTCGCCGCTACCGTGCCCAAGGCTATCACTTCTATTGCCAGTCAGACCATTTCATGGCCGAGTTCGATTACCCCATCACCGACACCACCGCCTTGCGCACCCCCGGCTTTACGACCCTTTTGGGGGCAGAACTGCACGCGCCAGCCTTAGCCAATGGCGAAATCTGGCACATCCTTGCCGTAGGCCTGCCCGCCGATTTCGCTCCGAATGACGAGGGCGAGACTGGCCCCGAACTTGCCCGCCGCGCCAGCCAGGCCGGGGCCTTTGTGGCCCTCGCCCATCCACAATGGTACGGATTGACACTGGAAGACGCCCGCCAGATCGACTTTGCCGACGCGATCGAAGTGTTCAACACCACCTGTGCCGTACAGGCCGACCGCCCTGATGGAACCTACCTACTGGACCAGATGCTGCTGGATGGCATGACCCCCTACGCCATCGCCACCGACGACGCCCATTTCCGTGATGCCGTAAATTCCAACGCTGATGCCTTTGGCGGCTGGGTCATGGTCAAAGCCGAAACGCTGGAACCTTCGTCCCTGCTGGCGGCGCTGAAATCGGGCGATTTTTATGCCAGTCAGGGGCCAGAACTGCGTCATATCGAAATCCAGAATGACATGCTGCACATCACCTGTTCGGCTGTAGAGAGGATCACAATCCTCGGCCCACGCGCCAAGTCCGAGACCTTGCCGGGCAAGGCGATGACCTCGGCCCATCTGCCGGTGGAAGCCTTCAGGGGCGATTGGCTGCGCGTTGTGGTGACGGATGCCGCAGGCAAGCGCGCATGGTCGAACCCTTTTCGCTTTGGCGCCTGACATGGGACGGGGCCTTTCAAAGGCCCCTTGTTTCCGGACGCATTGGCGTTCAAAATCTGAAGACAACGGCTGCCGCACGGACGGTGGCGCATAGTAAGACTGTGCAGCAGCGATCGCATCGCGTCGCAACCCGGTAGGAGTATCAGACGACAGTCTGCCTGCATTTCGCGCAGGCGACTGGCGGTGCGGGCATCTGGGACTATAGCGCCGAAACATGGGGGCCAGATCAGGCCGACCGCTACACCGATGAAATCCGCGACGCCTGCTATGCCTTGGCGGCAGGCTGGAGGACGGGGCGATTGGTCGACATCATGGCAGGGTATCTGAAATTTACCACGGGATCGCACATCATTTATTTCAAGGCCCAAATGGATCGGCTCGAGGTGATCCGTATCTTGCAAAGCAAACAAGATGTGGAGCGGCATCTAAGGACGGCTGGATGAGCTGGATGTTTGAACACTGAAAGAGCAACGAAAAGTGGGCGTGATCGGCGCAACCAGTGTTGTTAAAGCCTGGGTCGTATTTAGACGTGGCCAGAATTGAAGATTTATGCCCAAAGGCATGTGTCTTTCGGCATAAATTAAGCATTACGATCCTATTTCAAGCCCAATGCCAATTTGATATCCGCAAAGGAGATGTACTTGAAGTTGGTTTGCAGGTCTTCGTTTTGGTCGTCCATCATCACCAACATACCCTCGGGGTAATCTGGCCCAAGAGGGGTTGAAACAACGTCCAAACCATCAGTTTCCGACACGCCGTCAATCGTGCCGCTGGATGCGATTTCAACTAAACCAACGCAGGGCAGCACGTCTTCCCCGTTCAGTGGGATAAACGCTGCACGGTGGATGCCTTGGGCCGAAACGACCAGATACCGTGCATCTGCCCCGTCATATATGGCCAAGCCTTCGATATCGTCTTTCGGGAAGCAATCGGATGGAATGGCCGCGATTTGTGTCACGGCATCGCCATCTTCGGGCAGCATCGGAAAGCGCCAGATGCCAGCATCTTCTTCGCCCACATAGATATGGCCAGTTGTATCGTCTGCAACTATACCTTCGGGCTGAGTTGCCACTTTGAACATGCGGGCAAATTCCAGCTTTAGCTGCCCATTATCGTCGATGACTTCGTATTGCACGATATGACCTGACTTATAGTTGGTCAGCGTCCAGACCCGACCCGTAGCAGGATCGCGCGCCATGGCATGGCCATAGATATTGCGCACCCGTTCGGTTGTGTCGGGCATTGCGGGAAAAGCGTGTGGCGTGGCGCGGTCGATTTTTCCATCCGCTTCAATCACATAAAAAACGATGTCTTCGTTATCGCGTTCGGTCGCGGAGGCAAGCCAAACTGTGCGGCCCGCCAGCGTAAACTCGCGCAGATCAACGTTATTGACCGCGCCATCGTTGAAATAGGCCACTTCCGCGCCCTTTAGATCGTAAACATGCATACCATTATATTTATCCGTTCCCAGCGCAGATCTTATAGGTCTGCGTCGATCTTGCTGACGTGCCACAACCCACGATCGTATCGGGTCTTCGCGCTGCAACCTATGCGAAAAGTTCGACGACAACTTTCTCGCCTCCGTGCAAATCAGCTCCACAAGGATGTGGCTGCGGACAAATGCGGCGGTGACTTGATTAAACCGCTTGCGTGCTGCAAGGCACGTCATTGCGCCCGAACTTCGATAGGCCGTCGAGTCTCGGGGGCAGGAAAATACGCGCTCCTGCCCGCCGTCTTTGCGTGATCGGGCAAGTGCGAAATCAGTTCTGCGCCAGCCGCACCCGGACAAACAGCCCTTCGTGATCCGACGACGGCGTGCCGTCCGGGCACAGCGCGGGCAGAACGGTGGGCTCGTCAGCCAGCAGGCCACGGGTAAAGATCCAGTCGATCTTGCCCAGCGGGCGCGGCATATCTGCTGCCGGGAAACGCTGTGTCGGGGCATCTGGCACGTTGCACGCGGTCCAGTCAAACCCGCGTGCGGCCATCATGGCAAACAGCGGCTCATGGGGCTCCACACGCAGCAGGCGCAGCGGATCGTTCCTCAGGTCGGGGCGGGCAAACCCGTCGGGGCCGCGGCCCATAGTCGAGGTGTTGAAATCCCCGCCGAGCAGCAGCGGCGCGTTCGGATCATAAAGGTCGATGAGGTCCATCAAACGGGCCACCTGTCCCGCGCGGTGATCGGGGTCCGAATGGCTTTCCAGATGCACAGCGACCAGCGTCACCGCGACTCCGTCCAGCAGCACCTGCCCACCGATGGCGAGCCTGCCGCCGACGCGGGGCTCGTCCCGGTCCCAGCCGAACCATTTCCCTTCCGTCTCAAGCCGAAAGAGCGCAGGGCGCTGCAATGCCAGCCGCGACAGCACCGCATTGCCGTGAAATCCCAACGCATTTTCCGTATCGGCATGGGCGTTGCGTTCGCGCGTGGTGCCGCGGTCCAACTCAATGAACTCCGCCCCATAAGCATAGCCCTGCCCGATCAGCGCCGCCAGTTCGGCGGTGCGGTGGGTGTTGCCGGTGCGCGCCATGCCCTTGTCGATCTCGGTCAGCAGGCAAACATCGGCGGCGGCCCCGGTCAGGGTATCGGCCACGGGTTGCAGATAGCGCAGCCGTTCCACGTTCCACGCCACCACGCGCAAGTGGCCCGTGGCCCCGACGGCCTGAGGGGCGGGCCCGCCGACCTCGACCTCCTGCAAGGCCGGGATAGTGTTCAGCGCCGCGCGGTAGGTGGCATGGTCATCAGGGCCATCACGCAGGGTGGCACGGCGTTCGGCGTCGATCTCGGTAAGGGCTTCGACTTGGCTTAGGCAGGGGTGCAAGGTCCAGTCGGTCATGCCGCGACCCCCGCTTCTGCCACGATCTGCGCCAGCCACGCCACGTCATCACCCGACAGCGTGTCGATCAATCCAGCGCGCAGCCAGTCGATCAGGGCGGGGCGGATGTTGATCCCCATCGCCTGCATCGCGGCAATCGAAGCGGGTTTGTAGGCGTGACAGCGGATGAAGATGCCTGCATCATGCAGCGCCAGCGCGTCATCGGGATGGAACATCCCCAGTTCGACGGACAACGAATCAAGTCCCGCTGACCGCGCCACCTGCACCGGATCGCCGTGGCGCGCGTGGATGATGCCCTGGGTCCGAATCCCCGGGATCTGCGATTTCAGCCAGCGCATGTCGACGTGGTTGAACGAGATCATCATTACGCGGTCGCGTGCGGCGGGATCCTCAAGCAGCGGGGCCAATGCACGGGCATAGGTCGCAAGGTCCCGATGCTCTTTCACCTCAACCTCCAGATGCAGGTCGTGCACCTGCGCCAGCGCGATCGCTTCGGCCAGCGTCGCAATGCGCTCGCCTGCAAACTCAGGCGCGAACCAATGGCCTGCGTCCAGCGCCTGCACCTGCGCCAGCGTCATCTGGTAGACGGCCCCCGACCCGTTCGTCGTGCGGTCGACGGTCAGGTCATGGATTACCACGATCTGGCCGTCTGCCGTTAGCACCGTGTCGATCTCGGCCGATTGGCCACCCAGACGGCGGGTGGCGGTCAGGGCCGCGGCGGTGTTTTCCGGCGCGCCAATGGAATGGCCGCGATGGCCGCACACCTTGACAAACCCGTTGGTCACATAATCCCAGTGCATTGAGTATCCTTTACAATTTTCCCATACCGGCGGCCATCACATCATCCCGCAGGACTCGTTCGGCCAGAAAGAACACGATCAGCATCGGCACCAGCAGGATGAAGGTTACGACGGCTGCCGTGGGAAACACCATGACCCGCCCGCCCAGATAGCCCCACAGGATGACGGGCAGGGTCTGTACGAAGGGCGAGCCGATGATGAAGGTTTTTTCAAACTCCTCGAACGAGGAAATGAAGGTCAAAAGCCCGCCCGCAACGAAACCGGGCCAGGCCAGCGGAATCAGGATGTGCCGCGCCACCGCCGCAGGCCCCGCACCCAGACTGCGGGCCGCGTTGATCAGGTCGTTGGGAATGGCCTCGATCGTGGCGGCCAGCACCCGGATCATGAAGGGCAGCGTGCCGACGGTCTGCACCAGGATCACGCCGGGGATCGAAAACGCAAGGTCGAGCCGGAAAAAGATCGTGCCGATGCCGACCGCGACGATGATCCCCGGCACGATCAGCGGGGCAAGGATGAACAGCTCGACCGCGCGCTTCATCGCGAACGGGAGTTTCGCTAGCGCATAGGCGGTGGGCAGCGCCAGCAGCGCGGTCAGCGCGGTGACGGCAAGCCCGATGCCCACCGACAGCAGCAGCGCCTGCGCGATGTCACCGTTGCGTGCAGCCCATTCCCAGTGGTCCAGCGCATAGGACGGCGGTAGGATATCGGGCGCGAACCATCCGGTCGCGGGATCCATGAACGACCACAGCAGCGCCACGATCAGCGGCAGGCCAAGTGCGATCAGCAATGACGCGCCCAGACCAACCGTGATCCAGCGCCCGTCGGAGGGATGTAATCCGGACCGCGCTGTCATCGCACCTCTCCGCCGTAGGCGGTCCGCAAACTGCGGGTGGTGCGGTAGTAGGCCAGCAGCACCAGCACGGAAATCAGGCTAAGCATGGTACCCATGGCGGCGACGAGTCCCCAGTTGTTGCGCTCGAACGCGTTGACATACATATGCACCGACAGCGGCAGCGGATAGACTGGGCCCAGCAGGTTGGGCACCGCAAAGGCCCCCATCCCGCCGATGAACGTCAGCAGGAAGGCCGCCGTGATGCCGGGCAGGGCCAGCGGGATCTGGATGCGCCAGAATGCGGTCAGGGGGGTGGCTCCCAGCGTGCGAGCCGCAAGGATGATGTCCTTTTGAATGGCCCCCAGCGATCCGCCGATGATCAGCGTCATGAAGGGGACGGCCTTCCACGCTGTCGCGATGATAACCCCCACCGCCCAGTCGTCGCGCACGATCTTTGGCAGGTCGATGCCGATGGGCGTCAGCAGACGCGCGGCAAGCCCGCCCCGGTCAAACAGCGTCATCACGATGAAGGCCGCCACGATGCCGGGCACCACGAGGGGCACCTTGTAAAGCGCATTGAAAAGCTTGCGCCCCGGAAAGGTCTGCGCCAGCCCCATCGCAAGCGGCAATGAGATCGCAAGGCTGACCAAAGTCGGCACGATGGCAAGGTAGGTGGAAAACACCAGCCCGTCGCGGTAGGCCTGCGTGCCGAAAAGATCCGCATAGTGGCGCAAGGTGAACCCACCATCGCCGCCTCGGGCATAAAGGCCAAAGCTGCCCAGAAACGCCAGCAGCAGCGGCAGCCCGAAGAACAGCGCAAGATAACCGCCCGATGGCAGCACCAGCAGCGCCGCGACCACGCCTTGCGGCAGCCTGCGCATCAGGCGACCCCCTGCAGTGGATGCGGCGGCACGCGAAGGGTCAGGTCGACCTGCGTGCCTTGCGGCAGGATCGCGGTACCTGTCCCACTGTCGCGCGCGCGCAGCACGGTGCCGCCGATGTCGATGCGGTATTCGACGGCCGGCCCCAGAAAGGTCAGCGACAGCACGCGGCCCGCGCCATCAAGCGCCGGAGTCACTGCAATATCCTCGGGCCGGATCGACACCATGCCGTCCGCCGGGCCTGCAACGCCTGTATTCCAGGGCAGCAGCCCTGCGGCGGTCACCGCCACGACATTGGTCTGGCCCAGAAACTCGGCGGCAAAGCGGGTCTGCGGCGCACGGTAAAGGTCGACCGGCGCGCCTTCCTCGACGATCCTGCCCTTATCCATCACGATGATCCGGTCGGCCAGCGCCATCGCCTCGGCCTGATCATGGGTGACATAGATCGCGGTCACGCGCAGGCGTTGTTGCAGGTTGCGCAGATCCTCGCGCAGGTGTTCGCGCAGCTTGGCATCCAGGTTCGACAGGGGTTCATCCAGCAGCAGCACATCGGGTTCGATCACGATGGCCCGGGCAAGCGCCACGCGCTGCTGCTGCCCCCCCGACAATTCGCGGGGATAGCGGGCGGCCAGCGGTTCCAGATCGACAAGGGCAAGCGCCGCGCGAACCCGCTCGGCGGCGGCGTCACGGGCGATGCCGCGCATCTTCAGCCCAAAGCCCACATTTGCGGCCACGGTCATGTGCGGAAACAAGGCGTAAGATTGAAACACCAGCCCGACATTACGCTTTTCGGGCGGCAGCGCGGCCATGTCGCGGCCATTGATCCGGATCGCTCCCTGATCGGGCAGGGTGATCCCGGCGATCATCCGCATCAAGGTGGTCTTGCCACAGCCCGAAGGGCCAAGCAGCGTCAGGAACTCGCCATCCGCCACGGTCAGGTCCATGGGCGCAATCGCCACAGAGGTGCCGTAGGCCTTGGCAATGCCGGTCAGGGTTATCTGGCTCATGGGGATGTCCCCCGCGCCGGGGCGCAGGGGACCAACCTTTGGTTATTGCTGCAGGACATCGACGACAAAACGGTCGGTGGCGGCAGAGGACACCACCCCGGCGATGCGCGGACGCGCCCGTTCGGCATGGATCGCGGTCGGCACCAGACGGTTCGCCATGTCGGCCTTGAGAGCACCGGCCAGATCAAGCCCGGTGCGCGCGGTGCGCGACCCGTTGAGCGACACCTTCATCACCTGCGCCTCATCCGAGAGCAGGAAGTTGACGAACAGCAGCGCCGCCGCCACGTTCTGAGACCCGGCAGGGATCATGATGCCGTCGCCATCGCCAACCTGACCGGTTTCCAGCAGCGTCACCCGCATCGACGGGGGCAGAAGGCCGCGGCCGACAAAGTCAAACGCCTGATCTTCCCAGACGGTGCCGACGGTGGCGACGCCATTGGCGATCAGTGTCAGCGTATCGGTGTTGCCCTTGGTGATCTCGATCAGCGGCTTGAGAGCGGTGAAGTATGCCATCACCGGATCAAGGCAATCGCCCTTGGCCCATTCGACGGCCTGTTCCTTGGTCAGGCTGAAATCTTGCGCCTGTGCCACACAGTCCGGCGTCGCCATGGCCAGGATCGCGCTTTCGAGGAAGCCGCCGCCCGAACCGCCGCCCGCGGGCGAGGTCATGGCGAATGTGCCGGGATTGGCGGTGGCAAAGGTCATGATTTCTTCGAATGTCTCGGGCACTTGTTCGGCCGACACGGTGCGCGTGTCATAGCCGATTGCGGTCTGGTTGCGGTGAAACGGCACCACGACGCCACCATGCGTATAGCCGCGCGATACGGTGGCGGCCATCTGGTCCAGATCAGGGGCAGCGGGCAGCATCGTGTTCAGCGGCAGGTTGGCGATGATCCCAGCTTCGTTGGCCACGCGGGCCTGACCATTTGGCATGAAGAACACATCTACCGGCGACGGGCTGCCTGCGTCTTTGGCGGCCATCAACTGCTGGATCGACTTTTCGCCATCGACCGAGAAATACTCGATCGTGATTCCCGGATACTTGGCCTGAAAGGCCGGGATCAGGTTTTCCGCAAAGAGCGGCGTGAACGATTCGGTAAAATCGTAAAACACGACCTTGCCATCCTCAAGCGCTGCCGGCAGCAGCGTTACTTCGAAGTTTTCCGGCGTCAGCGTTGCCAGATCGACCGGCGAGACGACGTTGAACGCATCGGCGCCCACGGGTTCGACGGCATGGACGGCAAAGGGAACGGACAGGGCGATCAGGCCCGAAACTATGGCAGTTTTGCACGACATCAGACTCTCCTCGGGGATGGAATATTCCGGGGACTGAAAACGCACCCCGTGCAAACGTGGTGCCTTTATTTTATGTCATTCGAATGAACAGAAGATCGCGTGTGCGTGAACCTTGCATGACAGTTCGTCGTAAGTGGCGGGACCTATTGCCGATACCGCCCCACTTGGTTGCGGCCCGGCTGAACTGCTCAATCAGCCGAACTTCGCGCGAAAGATTCTGTGGTTCGACAGGACTGACATCACCCCTGAGCCGCATCGTCACTGTTCTAAGACCAACGGCCATTGCTTCTGACTTTGAGGGGCTTCCCAAAAACGGCAGTGCAGATCGAATGACAATCAAGGTCATGCGGAAGTGTCTGACGTCAGCGCCCATGGAACAGTTTTGCGTGATTGCGTAGTGGAGTGTTTGCGGTTCATCTTTACCCCAATTGGAGTTGAAGATGATGAAGAACCGAAGGACGGCGCCAGCGAAACCCGTGACTCTTCGCGGCCCTGTCTATGATGGATCCGCGCATCCTCAATCATGTTATGGTTGAAGAAGCCCTTCAGATATTTGTCAATCTTCAAGGCCGCCCTGAAACTGCGTTGGGCTGAGGCTGGCCATGCCGGGTTGGTAGTGGACATATTGTCCAGCAGGCTCAGACGGGTTTTCAACTTGGCCGCACAATCCATCAAGTGGCGTTCGTGCAGTTGGATCAATCGCTGAATGCGCGGTTCACGGTAGCCAAAAGCCAGCAGATTGTATTTTATTTCCATTCGCTTGCCCCTCAAATTGGGACTGCGCCATATGACCTTTGGTTGCCCCGCGGCCACATGCCCCTTTCGGGGGTACCACCTTGCAGGTCTTGCAGGTTGGCGGGACGCGCAGGTCCACTCTTCATGTACGAAGAAGGTCTCACAAACGGGTGCAAATGTCAAGATGTGCGAGCGTTAAGCACGCTTTCTCTCCAACAAAACGTACTTGCGACATTGTGGGCTGTGCGCCCCCGCAACCACAAAAATACATAACAATACCAACACCATAGCCCCGCTAATGCGGGGTTTTCTGCATTTGGGCAGATAAGAAATTGCCGCGTCCGTTGCCGCGTTTGAAGTTTTCTCAAACAACATGACGGGTCACTTTGGGCCAAACCGCATTGCATCAAGGCCCTAG
>CAMAYO010000029.1 GCA_945862465.1 Pseudorhodobacter antarcticus
GTGACTTTGGCTGAGGAAGCCGCAACCGCCCAAGGTCGCGCGGTTGCCCAAGCGGAAGTGCTGTTGGCCGCCCACGGATCATTTCGCAGCTCTGCCCCCTCCGAAGTTGCCCAAGCTGTAGCGCAGCGCGTAACGCGCGCAGGTTTCGCACGGGCGGAGGCCTTTTTTATCGACCAAGAGCCGCGCATTGCCACCGCCACCGGCTTTGGGGCGGGGTCTGTGTGCCTGCCGTTCTTCGCCGCCGAAGGGGGCCATGTCACCGACGATTTGCCCCAAGCCTTGGCCGAAGCGGGCTTTGGTGGGCGGTTGCTGCCGCCGTTAGGCTTAGATGCGCGGGTGCCAAGCCTGATTGCGGCGGCGTTGCGGGGCTAGGCCGTTCTAGACCGAATGCAAATACAGGTCGAAGTCCACCTCTGACACGGTGCGCATCACGCGGTCATATTCGGCCGCCGCGATGGCGGTGAAGGTGCGGTGCATATCGGTGCCCAAGGCGTCTTTCAGGAAGTCTGACGCCTTCGCCGCCTCGATCGCCGAACGCCAATCCAGCGGGATCGCGGGGGCATCTGCGCCATTGGCATAGCCATCGCCGGTGGTTTCGGGGCCGGGGTCGATCTGATGTTTGAAGCCGTAGCGCATGCCTGCCAGCACCGTGGTCGCCACCAGATAGGGGTTGGAATCGACCCCAGCGGGGCGATGCTCGACCCGGCGTGCCTTGATATCGCCCGCCGGAATGCGCAGCGCGACCGAGCGGTTGTTCACCCCCCAAGTCGGCGACACCGGCGCATAGGAATTAGACGCAAAGCGCCGCCATGAATTGGCATGGGGCGCAAAGACCAGCATCGATTCCCCCATGGTAGCGCGCAAGCCGCCAATAGCGTGCTTGATCGTGTCGGACCATTGACCCTCGACCGCTTCGACAAAGACATTCCGGCCCGTCACATCTTGCATCGAGATGTGAAGGTGCATCCCCGATCCGGCATAGTTTTCATTCGGCTTGGCCA
The DNA here is from genome assembly GCA_945862465.1 of Pseudorhodobacter antarcticus. Taxonomy (GTDB): domain Bacteria; phylum Pseudomonadota; class Alphaproteobacteria; order Rhodobacterales; family Rhodobacteraceae; genus Stagnihabitans; species Stagnihabitans antarcticus_A. The sequence continues at coordinate 1,002 of CAMAYO010000029.1, forward strand.
TGAAACACGCGGTCACGCCGTGGGCGCGAGCGTTCATGCGAACGATGCGTTTCAGGCGCATCAGATCATCTGCCGCTTGCACCACATTGTCGCGGTAGTGCAGCGTCATTTCATATTGGCCGGGGGCGAATTCGGAAATCAGGGTTTCGGCCTTGATCCCGATCAACTCTGCCGCTTTGTAGACATCGTTGAACAGCGGCAGCATCCCGTGCAACTTGTCAACAGAATAGACATCGGTTTTGTTTGACACGCGCCTATCTAGCACATCACGGGCGGGCACCATTTTGCCATCGGGGCCGCGTTCGTTTTCCAGCAGGAAAAATTCCAACTCAAACGCGCCAGCGGGATAAAGCCCTTCGGCAGCCAGTGCATCGACTTGCGCTTGCAAAGCATGGCGCGGGTCCGATGTCATCGGTGTGCCGTCAAGGTTATACATCGACATCAACACTTCACCGCGTGGCGGGGTGGTGTTGTGCAAGGGTTTCAGCGTGCCGGGGATCGGCCAAGCCCGCCTGTCGCCATCGCCTTGATCCCAGATCAGGCCAGTTTCATGCACATCTTCGCCGCAGATATCCAAGCCCAAGATCGAGATCGGCAAGAGCCGGCCTGACGTATAAAACGGTAGCAATTCGTGCCGCCGGATGATCTTGCCACGCCCGATCCCGTTTGAATCGTGCAGCACGATATCAAAGGCTTCAACCTCGGGGTGGGCGTTCAGGAAGGCTTGCGCCTCATCAATCGAAGAGCCGGAGGGGCTGGTCATGGTCATCTTTCACGCGGTCAATTCGGTTAGAACTTCGCCAAAGGTCGCGATCAGGGCATCGACCTGACGGCGCTTTGTGGCGGGGCTGATCAGCATCATATTGTGGAACGGGGCAATCAGGCACCCTCGGTTCAAAAGCGCCATATGGAGGGCAGCTTCGATCTGAGGTTGGTGCGCAAGGGATGCCTCTGCCCCGTTTTTGAGCGGGCCTTTGGCGCAAATGAATTCCACCCGCGCCCCCACCCGCAGGGCGTGCCATGGCAGGTTGTGCACGGCGATGGCTTGGGAAAGGCCATCCGCCAGGCGCTGGGCCAGCTTGTCCATGTGCGCGTAAGCCTCTGGCGTCATCACCTGCGACAGGGTGGCACAGAGGGCAGCAAATTGTAGCGGGTTGGCCGATAGCGTGGTGCCCATGCCGGAATGGCCTGCGGGGCGCTTGGCGTTGGCAGCTTGGTAGCGCAGAGTGGTGGCGGCGTTCAGGCCCCAAGCGGCGGTGGGCAGGCCACCGGCCACGCATTTGCCCACAACGAAAATGTCAGGCTGCAACCCATGCACGCGGCAATAGCCGCCGTAGCCGGTGGAAATCGTGTGGGTTTCGTCCAAGATCAGCAAGCTGCCATACTGCGAGGCCAAGCGGCGCAGGCCTTCTAGGAAGCCCGCTTCGGGCAGGACCATGCAGGAATTGGTCAGGACAGGTTCGGTCAAGATCGCGGCAACATCGCCTTGGGCAAGGGCTGCTTCTACGCTGGCAAGGTCGTTGAACTCGCAGCAGGTGGCCAAGGTGGACAGGTCGGTGACTTGGCCCAAAAGCCCCGCGCGGTTGACGGTTTTGCCGTCTTTGAGCGTGACAAAGATGTCATCCACCGTGCCGTGGTAGCAGCCATTAAAAACCAATACCTGGGGTCGCCCCGTCACCGCGCGTGCCACGCGCAGGGCAAAGCGGTTGGCATCGGTGGCGGTGGTGGCGATTTGCCAGCGGTAGGGGCCGAAGACGTCAGACAGAAGCTGTCCTGCTTCCAGCGCCGCTTCGGTTGGCAGCATATAGGTCAGGCCCTTGCGCGCTTGCGCGCGTAGCGCTTTGGCGACTGGCTTGGGCGAGTGCCCAAACATGGAACCGGTATCGCCCAGACAAAAATCGTTGATCTGATAGCCGTCGATATCGGTGATCAGCGCACCCTTGGCATCTGCGACCAAGGGCAAATGCGGCATCGGCCAGTCTTTCATCCAATGCAGCGGCACGCCGTCCAGATAGACCTGATCGGCTTTGGCCATCGCACGGGCGGATTTCGGGCGTGTCAAGGTAAAGCGCCGCGCCTCGCGACCAGCAAGGGCGCTGACTTTGGCCGGATCAAGGCCTGCGATAAGGCGGGGGCTTGGCATAGAATATCCTGTGTCTGCGCGGGTCTTATGCCGCAGAATTTGATCAAATGAAAGGGGCGTGTCGGGCAGCGGGCCCCGCCTAAAGCCTGATAACCGAGATCAGGCGGCCATAATCGGCTTCTCCCGCATGGGTGGTGCGCCGGTAGGAATAAAAGCGGTCAGGGTCGGAATAGGTGCAATGGCGCGTCCATTGCGCCTGACCCACCCCTGCCACGCGCAAGCGGTGCAGCCCATAGGCAGGCAGGTCAAACAGCATCCGGTCGCCTTGGCCTTGGGCAAAAAAGCGCTGGGTGGTTGGGTCATCATCGGTGAAGGTTTCAAAGAACTCTGGCCCGACCTCATAGGCTTTTTGGCTAATCGTCGGGCCGATGCAGGCGGCGATGTTGGCGCGTTTGGCCCCAAGTGCCACCATAGCCTCTACCGTGGCTTCCAAGACACCGCCTTGCGCACCGCGCCAACCAGCATGGGCAGCACCAATCACCCGCGCCATGGGGTCGGCAAAAAGCACGGGCTGGCAATCGGCTGTCAGGATGGCCAAGCCGACGCCGGGGGTAGCGGTGACCATGCCATCGGCTTTGACGGGGGATTTGAGGGATTCGGTCAGATGCACCACATCGGCGGAATGCACTTGATGCAGGCTAAACAAGGCCGTGGGGGCCAAGCCCAAAGCCTCTGCCGCCCTCGCCCGATTGATCTGCACCACTTCTGACAAGTCGCTGCTGCCGGCCCCGCAGTTCAGCCCCGCAAATATCCCCGATGATGCGCCGCCCTTGCGGGTGAAGAACCCGTGGCGAAAGGGGATGGCGTCAGAGGTGAGGATTTCCAGCATCAAACACTTCCGGGTGGGGCGGGGTGATGTGCCGGATGCAGCGCCAGCACTTTGAACAAGCTTCCCATTTCCGCAGGCGCGGTCAAGCGCTGCGTGGCGGCCAGATGCGATTGCAAGGCCGTACCTGACAGGTTTTGCGCCAAACGGGCGGATCGTTGCGCCAGCCCTAGCGCCGAAAGCAGCGCGCCTTGGGTGGTATAGGCATGGGTTGCGGGGTGGGCCGCTGCCGCAAGGGCCGCAAAATCGACATGGGCGGTTAGGTCAGCTTGACCGGGGGCAGCGAAAGGGTCGACGGGTTGGTGCGCTTGCACCGCTTGAAACGTATCGCCCAAAGAGAGCCAGCCGCCATAGTCGATAATCAGCGCAGCACCCTGATCCGCCATCCGCGCCGCGATTTCAGCCATGATGGCGGGGGCTTGCGGGCAAAGCTCGACCACATCGCCGTCAACCGTATCCGCCAGCCGTTCTGTAAGGTCTGCAATCGGCACCACGGGGCCAAGCCCAAAGGACAGCGCTTCGGCTGACAGGCCCACCAACCGCTCGCGCCAGCCAAGCCCTGCGCGTTGAAACTGGCGGATGGGCAAAGCGTCGAAGAATTCGTTGGCGACGAGGAACAGCGGATGGCGCGGCAGGTCTTGGACGCTGTCTGCCCAAAGAGGCCGATAGCCATGCAAAGCCTGCGCTTGGATCGCCCTCAAACGGGGAGAGGCTTCGACCAAAACCACCCGCATCGCGTCATGAAAACCCGACACGGCTTTGGTTGCGCGCAAGACATCGGCCATCAGCGTGCCGCGACCGGGGCCAAGTTCGGCCAAGGTGAAAGGATTGGGCGCGCCTTGGTCAAGCCACGCTTGCGCCAAACTCAAGCCCAACAACTCGCCAAACATCTGCGAGATGTCGGGGGCGGTGATGAAATCTCCGCTCGACCCAAAGGGGTTTTGTGTTGTGTAATAGCCGTGCTGTGGATGTAGCAGGCATTCGGCCATGTAGTCGGCCAAACTCATCGGGCCATGGGCGCGGATGCGTGCCGCCAGAATCTGCGCCAATGCCGTCATGCGGGGCGGGCTTTCCACAAGAACCACAGGCCAACGGCGATCATCGGCAGCGACAAGGCTTGGCCTTGGGTCAATCCCCAACCGTTGATATGCCACGCAAGGCCCAAGGGGTTGCCCTCGCTGACAAATTGCGCGTCAGGCTGGCGGACGAATTCCACGGCAAAGCGCGCAGCACCGTATCCTGCGACAAACAGCCCCATGATGCGCCCGGGATAGGCCAGCCAGCCGCCGCGCCATGCGCCCCAAAGCAGGATGGCGCCAAGGATAAGGCCCTCTAAAACCGCTTCGTACAACTGGCTGGGGTGGCGCGCGCAGACCCCCAAAACACCGGGGCAAAACTGGGCGACATCGCCCGGAAAGGCCACGCCCCAAGGCAGGTCAGTCTGGCGGCCCCAAAGCTCTGCGTTGATGAAATTGGAAACACGGCCCAGAAACAGCCCAATCGGGGCCACCATGGCGAACAAATCCCCCGTGGTCAGGGCCGAGATATTCTCCCGTCGGCAAAAGACAATCCCGGCCAGCGTGACGCCCAGAAAGCCGCCGTGAAATGACATTCCGCCTTCCCAAACTTGCAAGATTTGCAACGGGTTGGCCAGATAGAACCCCGCTTGGTAAAACACCACATAGCCCAAGCGCCCGCCCAAGATCACGCCCGCGATGACCCATGTCAGCAGGCGTTCCAACTGATCCTCGCTCATCGGTGGCTTGGCCCATAGGGCAGAGGACCGCAGCGCCTGCCGGATCAGCCACCATCCGGCTATCAGACCCGCGATGTAGGCCAAAGCATACCAGCGCAGTGCGAGGGTAAGGCCAAAGATCTCGACCGAAAAGATCTCGGGCGTGAGGGGCGGGAAAGGAATATAGGTCATGGTGCGCCTTTGCTGGACAGGGGCGTTTTCCGCCCCGCGCCGTGTGATGTCAACACCTGCACCCTTGAAGGCAGCGCGCCTTAAGGCCATATAAGAAAAAAGCGAAAGGAAGACCAAAATGCAGGCAGGCAATAAGTTCTTCGACGATATGGGCAAGCTGATGACCAACGCCATGGGTGTTGCACAGGGTGCTAAGACCGAGATGGAAACGGCGATGAAGTCCTTTATCGACCGCTGGATGGCCGACCGCGACTTTGTCACCCGCGACGAGTTCGACGCCGTGCGCGCCATGGCGCAAAAGGCACGCGAAGAGAATATCGCGCTGGAAGCGCGGCTTGCAGCGCTTGAGGGTAAGAAAAATGGCTGAGGGGGTTTTTTGTTCGGACAGAAGGGAAGGGGTGGCCGAGGGGCTGCCCTTTTTTGTTTGTGGGGCCGACAAATAGATTGACTCCACACCAAAGTAAAACTAAAGTTTTTTAAAGTACACTTTATTGCCACTCGCAGGGCCTGGGTGGCGTGACCATAGCGGGAATGTGTTTTTCATGAAGCTTGGGCCTGTAGATGCAGAGGCAGCAAACCCTTGCATGGCATCAATGTGCTGATCGCCACGATCAGCATGTCGAATGCTAATGCGTATGCGAACGGCAGCTATGCGCTGAGTTGGATCAGGAATGCGGACCTATCAACCAATCTACGTTGTGGCCGAAAGCATGAAAGAGCAGGAAACAAGGGGCGTTTATGGCGATTGATTTGGCCCAGTTCATAAAGCCCCAGTGGGTATTTCGATCTGAAACTGCGGGCGACTGGGACGTTTACTTCTACTCTGTGAACGCGAGGGTTCAGGTCGAGAAGTATTCCTCTGGTGAAATATCTAACCCCATCGAGGCCGTCCGCGCACTGATCGGCGAGATGTGCAAAACTCATACCGAAAATCCAGAAAATGACGACAGCACCTCAACTGAACCGACAGAAGATGATCTTGCTGCGTTCACCGAGAAAGATATCAACGATTTTTCATGTCAATTCTTAGAGCATGACAACTCTTTGGACACAAAAAAAGAGTTAGAAAAAGCGGAAGAGCAATCGGGCGCTGAATTTCTACTCAAAGTCTTAGAAGCAGAAAATAAAAAACACAGCGCAACAATGCGGGAAATTTTTTCCAGCCTCAATAACAGTCTTGGTGGACTTCTCGGCAGCAAGAATTCTGGAATTAGGGGTTTTAGTGAAGACCTTCTCAAGCAAAACGAGAGAATTGAAAGCTACTTCAGCCCAAAGCCAAGTTTTTCCGAAACCCAACTTGAACTGTTGAAGCCACCGCCGAACCCAACTCATGAAACTAATAAACGTCTTGGTGACATGACCAAGCGACTGGAGAACCTAGTTGGATTTGGAGAGAATGCTCTCCGGATCATGAATGGGCTTCAAGTTGCATCGGCGGAGTTCCTTGAAAATTTTTCGACCGAAGCGGAGAAAAATAGCAAAGCAGCGAAAATAGCTATTTGGGTCGGCATTTTCGCTGTACTCTGCTCAGTTGCACAGATTGGCTACTCAGAGTTTTGGCGAGCACCTCAAGACAACGTTGCTATGGACGCGGCGCTCGCTAGCATTCGCGGCGAAATCGACGAACTGCAGACTGCTCTGGGAGCAAACCTCGCAAGCTTTCAAGCCGCACAAGCGGATACTGCCGCCGCCATCGCAGATTCAGTCAACTCAACGGGCGAAAATAACGCGGCGCTCCTACAAAGAATCGACCTGCTGCTGCAACAGCAGAGGGTACGGGACGAAGCCATAATTGAAGCTCTTGGAGCAATATCAGAGACGGCGCAAAATCCGACAGAGTAGCATCGCGACGCTTCCGTCGCCCCGCTTGGGTGCAAGGTCCAGCACCGAGGCAATGGTACGCTGGCTTGCCGAACAAATGTTTTCTACGCGACCCCGGCCAGCCAACTTTATAACTCTTTACAACTTCCCCCATAAACCAAAACCGCCCCGAAGGGCGGCTTATGGTCTTGGTATCATTGGGAAGATTGGTGGAGCCAGGGAGGATCGAACTCCCGACCTCTTGAATGCCATTCAAGCGCTCTCCCATCTGAGCTATGACCCCATTTCAACCGTGCCGACCCTAAGATCGTGCGACGCTGGGCGCGTCATTGCGGCTTATTATTGACAGGCGCGGGGGGGTGCAAGCACAAAGTTGCGCCACCCCGCGCCGTTATCAGACTTCTTCTTCGTCGCCGGGAACTTCGGTCAGATCGTCCAGCGACACGGTGTCGTCGGCGTCTTCTTCCAGCAGTTCATCGTCCAACTCGGCGTCATCGGCCACGCCGGGCGTCAGCAGATCTTCGTCGGTGTCCAGATCATCCACCAGAACGTCATCGTCTTTTTCAGGCGCAACGCGGGCGATGACGGAAGCGGCCATCTTGCGGCGCGCGCTTTCGATATCGACAACTTCGCCCGTGTAAGGGCTTACGATCGGGGAACGGTTCAGGTCATAGAAACGCTTGCCAGTGGTTGGGCAGATGCGTTTCGTGCCCCATTCAGCTTTGGGCATGGTAATCCTTGCTAGGCTGGTGCCAGAGAAACGTCCGCTTGCCATAGGGCGGGGCCCAAGTCAAAGGCTTTTCTTCGCTTGTGCCAGCGGTTGTGGCTGATGGAAAATGGGCTAAGGTTGCCGCAATCGTCTGAGGTTCCATGCCCGTTTTGCCCGGCCCCCCCCCGCTTGACATCACGCTGCGCCGTTCGGCGCGCGCGCGGCGATTTTCTTTGCGTGTTTCGGCACTTGATGGCCGCGTGACCCTGTCGATCCCGCAGCGGGCGCGCGAATCTGAAGCGATGGACTTTGCCCGCCAGCATGAAGATTGGCTGCGCGCCGCCTTGGCAAAGCAGGGTGGGCTTGCGGCGATTGGCTTTGGGGCGACCCTGCCCGTTGAGGGGCGCGATGTGGTCTTGGGGGCGGCTGCGGGGCGGGCTGCGCAGTTCACAGGTGATTCGCTGCTGTTGCCGGGGTCAGAGGCGCAGGTGGCGGTGCGCGCGGCGGCCTTTCTGCGCGCCTTGGCACGGGACAGGTTGGCTGAAGCCTCTGATCACTACGCGGGTCTTTTGGGCCGCAAGGTGGCGCGCCTGACCTTGCGCGACACACGCTCGCGCTGGGGGTCGTGCAGCCATGAAGGCGCCTTGATGTATTCTTGGCGGTTGATCATGGCCCCGCCTTCGGTGCTGCGTTATGTCGCGGCGCATGAATGCGCGCATATGGTGGAAATGAACCATTCCGCTGATTTTTGGGCCGTGGTGGCGCGGCTATATCCACATTGGCAGAAAGAGCGTGCTTGGCTGCACGCCCATGGCCCACGCCTGCACAGCTACCGCTTTGGGCCGACCGAGGCTTGACGCGGGGCTTGGGGTTTGCTTGGGTTGGTGCATGTCCATCACCCCGCGTCCCGCAAGCCTTCGGCTGGCCGACCCCTCTGCACCCGCGCATGAACGGCTGTACCGTATGTTACGCCAGCAGATCATGCACGGCGAGCTTGCCCCCGGCCTGTCGATGACGCTGCGCGGCTTGGCCGCCCAATATGATATGTCGATGACCCCCGCCCGCGAAGCCGTGCGCCGCTTGGCGGCAGAGGGGGCTTTGACGATTTCCTCGTCGGGCAGGGTGACCACGCCGGAACTTACGCCCGAGCGGATCGAGGAACTCGCCGCAATCCGTGCGCTGATAGAGCCGGAAATGGCATCTCGCGCGCTTCCCCGCGTGCATTTCGCGCTGATTGATAGGCTAACGGCGATCAATGCGCTGAACCAAGAGGCGGTGCTGAACCACGATGCCGTGGCTTATGTGCGCACGAACCTAGAGTTCCACCGCACCTTGTATTTGCGCGCGCAGACCCCTGCGATGCTGGCAATCTGCGAGACAGTCTGGCTGCAACTGGGGCCGACCATGCGCGCCCTATACGACAAGCTGCGACGCCGCGATGTGCCACAGCACCACCGCCTGATCCTTGCCGCCCTACGCGCCGGAGACGAGCCGGGGCTGCGCTTGGCCGTGCGCACCGACGTGACGCAAGGGCTACGGCATTTGGCAAGCTAATTCGCAAAAGCAAAGGCCCCCGCCTGTGAGGCGAGGGCCTAGGGTAGCCGTGAAGCGTTGCTTACTCAGCCGTCAGCAGCGGTGGCTTGGTGGTGGTTAGGCGCGGCTTGGCGTGTTCTTCATAAGTCAGCACAATCGCGCCATCTTTAACGCCGATATGCACCAATCCGCCCTTGGTCAGTTTGCCAAACAGCAGCTCTTCGGCCAGTGGCTTCTTGATATGCTCTTGAATAACCCGACCCAAGGGCCGCGCACCCATTTTGTCGTCGTAACCCTTTTCGCCCAGCCAATCAGCTGCCGCGGGCGACAGGTCGATATGCACGCCGCGGTCCAGAAGCTGCGCTTCCAACTGCATGATGAACTTTTCCACGACCGAGCGGATGATGGTCTTGCCCAAAGGCGCAAAGGCAATCACCGCATCCAGACGGTTGCGGAATTCTGGGGTAAAGGTGCGCTCGATCGCCGCCGTGTCCTCGCCTGTGCGCTTGTCGCGGCCAAAGCCGATGGCTTCTTTCGCAGCATCTGATGCGCCCGCGTTGGTGGTCATAATCACCACCACATTGCGGAAGTCGACTTGGCGGCCGTTGTGATCGGTCAACTTGCCGTGATCCATGACCTGCAACAGAATGTTGTAGACATCGGGGTGGGCCTTTTCGATCTCGTCCAGCAGCAGCACGCAGTGCGGGTGCTGGTCGACACCGTCGGTCAACATGCCGCCTTGGTCAAATCCCACATAGCCGGGCGGTGCGCCGATCAACCGCGAGACGGCGTGCTTTTCCATATATTCCGACATGTCAAAGCGCAGCAGTTCCACCCCAAGGATTGAGGCGAGTTGCTTTGCCACTTCCGTCTTGCCCACGCCCGTCGGGCCAGCGAACAGATAGTTGCCGATGGGCTTTTCGGGTTCGCGCAATCCTGCGCGGGCCAGTTTGATGGCTGAAGACAGCGCTTCAATCGCTTTATCTTGCCCAAACACCACGCGCTTCAGGTTCTTTTCCAGATCGCGCAGCACCTCGGCATCGTCTTTCGACACCGACTTGGCCGGAATGCGAGCGATTTTGGCCACAACAGCCTCAATCTCTTTCAGGCCAATCGTCTTGCGTCGCTTGGATTCGCTCAACAGATGTTGCGCTGCCCCCGCCTCATCGATCACGTCGATCGCCTTATCGGGCAGTTTGCGGTCGTGGATGTAACGGGCCGAAAGTTCGACCGCCGCCTTGATCGCATCATGGGTATAGCGCAGGTCGTGATGTTCTTCGAAATAGGGCTTCAGACCCATCAGGATCTTGACCGAATCTTCCACCGAAGGCTCGTTGACGTCGATCTTTTGGAAGCGGCGCGCCAAGGCGCGGTCTTTTTCGAAATGTTGGCGGAATTCTTTATAAGTGGTCGATCCCATGCAACGCAGTTTGCCGCCCTGCAACGAGGGTTTAAGCAAGTTGGATGCATCCATCGCCCCACCCGATGTGGCGCCTGCGCCAATCACTGTGTGAATCTCGTCGATGAACAAGATCGCGTCCGGGTGGTCTTCCATCTCTTTGACAACGGCCTTCAACCGCTCTTCAAAATCGCCGCGATAGCGGGTGCCCGCCAGCAAAGCGCCCATGTCGAGCGAGTAAATCGTAGCCCCCGCCAAAATCTCGGGCGTCTCGCCCTGCACGATCTTGCGGGCCAAGCCTTCGGCAATGGCGGTTTTTCCGACGCCCGGATCACCCACCAAAAGGGGATTGTTCTTGCGTCGGCGGCACAGAACCTGAATGGCGCGCTCTACCTCGGCCTCGCGGCCGATCAAGGGGTCAACATCGCCCTTCATCGCTTTGTCGTTCAGATCAACACAATACTTCGAAAGCGCTGATTCCTTGGCTTCGCCCGCTTCGGCCTTGGGGGTTTCGTGGGGCTCATCAGCCCCCGAAACGGGACGCGCTTCGCCGAAAGAGGGGTTTTTGGCCACGCCGTGGGCAATGTAGTTCACCGCATCATAGCGCGTCATATCCTGCTCTTGCAGGAAGAAGGCGGCGTTTGATTCGCGCTCGGCAAAGATGGCGACCAGAACATTGGCCCCCGTCACTTCGGTGCGGCCAGAGGATTGCACATGGATCGCGGCGCGCTGAATGACACGCTGAAAGGCTGCGGTCGGAACCGCTTCGTTGCCCTCTACATCGGTGACAAGGGTTGCCAAATCATCGTCGATGAAGGTGGTCAGCGTCTTTTTTAAGATCTCAAGATCGACCGAGCAGGCTTTCATCACACGCGCCGCATCGGGTTCGTCAATCAAGGCCAGCAAAAGATGTTCCAATGTCGCCAATTCGTGGCGGCGGGCATTGGCGAGGGCAAGGGCACCATGAATGGCTTGCTCAAGGGTCGTTGAAAATGTCGGCACTTGCGTCGTGCTCCTGTCCTGCAGGTCGGCAGTGCCCAATCGGGGATCGAACGGGCCTGCCTTGACCGTGGCCTTAATGTCTTAAGCTTCGGTTTTCTGCGGCAATCTTCAAGGGCTATTTCAAAGGAAACTGCAGATAACTTAGTAGAAGCCCAAAAAAGTGATGGGCTGGGGTTAGAACGTGTCCTTGCGGGCCCGCATGGCGGCAAAAACCTCTGCATCTGACGCGGTAGGAAGCCCCAAGGCCTTTTTAATATGGGGCAGTTTGACCCGCAGGAAAGGGTTGGTGGCCAGTTCTTCGGATAATAATGACGGCACGGTGGGAAGCCCCGCCGCGCGGGCAGCAGCCACGCGGGCGATGCGGTCCAAAAGATCTGCGTTTGCAGGCTCGATCGTGGCCGCAAAGCGCAGGTTTGATGCGGTGTATTCGTGGCCGGAACAGATGATGGTTTGGGTGGGCAGGGCGGCGATTTTGCTCAAAGACGCCCACATCATGGCGGGGGATCCCTCAAACAAACGCCCACAAGCGCCTGCCATCAGGCTGTCGGCGGTAAAGGCCATTTGGGCAGAGGGGAACACGAAGGCGATGTCGCCGATGGTGTGCCCCGAGACATCCATGACGTGGCCAATGGTTTCCCCCACGGTCACCTCATCCCCCTCAGTCAAGGCGCGGGTCAGGGGGGGCAGGCGGTGTACATCGGCCTGTGCGCCATAAACGGCAGCGCCCGTGGCTTGTACCAACTCGTCCGTGCCTTGCACGTGGTCGTTGTGGTGATGGGTCAGAAAGATCTTGTCCAAGCGCCAGCCGCGCAGGGCCAGTTCGGCCAGAATGGGGGCTGCTTCTGGCACATCGACAAGGGCAGTCTCGCCCGTTGCTTTATCACGGATCAGATAGGCGTAATTGTCGGTCAGGCAGGGGATCGTAACAAGCTCTAGCGCCATCGTGTTTCCTTTAACGGCCCAGATGGGCATTTGCGGCGTAAACGCCTATACTTTGCCAATGTGGCTTTGAAAGGCGTTGGCTTCAATGCATCTTGACGTGCTCGACCTGCGAAATTTCTACTATCGCACTGCCCTTGGTCGGGTGGCGCAGCGCGGCATTCGGGAGCGTGTGGTTGAACTGTGGCCCCCCATGGCAGGGCAGACGGTGGCCGGCTTTGGCTTTGCAGTGCCCTTGCTGCGACCCTATTTGGCGCAATCGCGCCGTGTGATAGCCCTGATGCCCGCGCCGCAAGGGGTGATGCCTTGGCCCATGGGCGAGGCCAATGTCAGCCTGCTTTGCGAAGACAGTGAATGGCCGCTGGCGACGGGCTTTGTGGATCGATTGATCTTGATGCATGGGCTAGAGACGTCTGACAATGCCGCAGCCGTGCTAGAGGAATGTTTTCGCGTTCTTGGCCCCGGTGGGCGCGTCTTATTCATCGTGCCCAACCGATTGGGCCTGTGGGCGCGCGGCGATGGCACGCCCTTTGGCTTTGGCCGCCCCTATTCAACGGGCCAGATCGAGGCCGAGTTAAAGCGCCACGGCTTCACCCCCGAACGCGCCATGACGGCCCTGTTCTCGCCGCCCTCGCTCAACCGATTCTGGCTGCGCACGGCGGGCTTTTGGGAATGGCTGGGGCGTGCTGCGCCTTGGCTGGCTGGCGGCGTTTTGATGGTGGAAGCCTCTAAGCAGGTCTATGCCCCAACGCGCGGCGGCTTGGCCGCCAAAGTGCGCCGCCCCCTGCGCGCATTAGACGTGATACCATCCCCCCAACCCGTGCCTCGGCTGGAATAAATGGTCGCATTTTCGGGCGATAATCGGCCCAGTCTCTCGGCTTTACAGCCCCGTTACATCCCCATGCAAAATTCCCTGCACACGAGCGTGGAAATCTGCGGGATTCTTGGTTGCGAGGTGGCGGGGCCTCTGCTATGGACGCCGCAATCTTAGACAGCGCATGCACTACGTGTGCGCCACCCGAGGCGTTTCGGCTATCCATAGGGTAGGTTGAAAAGCCTCAGACAGCGGAAGGGTTGACGTGTCGGAAACAGCATCCATCTCCCTCAGCATCGCTGGGCGCTATGCCCAGGCCCTGTTTGAATTGGCCAAAGACGCTGGCGCTTTGAAAGCGCTGGAATCTGATGCCACAGCTTTGGCCGAGGTTTTGACCGAAAGCCCAGAGCTGGCCGCAATGATCGCTTCGCCCATTGTGGGCAAAGGCGAGCAAAGCGCTGCCATGGCAGCGGTTGCGGCAAAAATGGGCCTATCGACGCTGACCCAGAACACTTTGGCGCTGATGGCGCAAAAGCGTCGCCTGTTTGTAATTCCTCAGCTGGTGCAGGATCTGAAAGCCCGCATCGCCGTGGAAAAAGGCGAAGTGACGGCAGAGGTTACCTCTGCCAAAGCCTTGACCGCCACGCAGCGCAAAGCGCTGGTGGCCTCCTTGAAGGCCAATGTCGGCAAGGACGTCATATTGAACGCCACCGTGGATGAAAGTCTTATCGGCGGTCTAATCGTTAAGCTGGGCTCGACCATGATCGACACGTCGGTCAAGGCCAAGCTCGCCGCACTCCAGAATGCAATGAAAGAGGTTGGGTGATGGGTATCCAGGCTGCTGAGATCTCTGCGATCCTGAAGGCGCAGATCAAGAACTTTGGCCAAGACGCCGAAGTTGCAGAAGTTGGTCGCGTGCTGTCCGTCGGTGACGGTATTGCGCGCGTTCACGGGTTGGACAATGTCCAAGCTGGTGAAATGGTGGAATTCCCCGGCGGGATCCGCGGGATGGCGCTGAACCTTGAAGTCGACAATGTCGGCGTCGTGATCTTCGGCTCGGACCAAGACATCAAAGAAGGCGACACCGTCAAGCGCACCAAGTCCATCGTGGACGTGCCCGCAGGCGACGGTCTTCTGGGCCGTGTGGTGGACGCACTTGGCAACCCGATCGACGGCAAAGGCCCGATCGTGTTTTCCGAGCGCCGTGTGGCCGACGTCAAAGCCCCTGGCATCATTCCCCGCCAGTCGGTGCATGAACCCATGGCAACCGGCCTGAAAGCCGTGGACGCCATGATCCCGATTGGCCGTGGCCAGCGCGAATTGATCATTGGTGACCGTCAGACCGGCAAAACCGCCGTGGCTTTGGATGCGATCCTGAACCAAAAAGTCTACAACGACGCCGCTGGCGACGATGAAGGCAAGAAGCTTTACTGCATCTATGTCGCGATCGGACAAAAACGCTCGACCGTGGCGCAGTTGGTGAAGAAGTTGGAAGAAACCGGTGCTATGGCCTACACGGTCATCGTGGCAGCTACAGCGTCTGACCCAGCCCCGATGCAGTTCTTGGCCCCCTTCGCCGCGACCGCCATGGGCGAGTATTTCCGCGACAATGGCCGTCACGCGCTGATGATCTATGACGATCTGTCCAAGCAGGCCGTTGCTTACCGCCAAATGTCGCTTTTGCTGCGCCGCCCGCCGGGCCGTGAAGCCTATCCGGGCGACGTGTTCTACCTGCACTCCCGCCTGTTGGAGCGTTCTGCAAAGCTCAATGCGGACAACGGCTCTGGCTCGCTGACCGCCCTGCCGATCATCGAAACCCAAGGCGGCGACATTTCGGCCTTTATTCCGACGAACGTGATCTCGATCACCGACGGTCAAATCTTCTTGGAAGGCGAATTGTTCTACCAAGGGATCCGTCCGGCTGTGAACACCGGTCTTTCGGTGTCGCGTGTGGGCTCTTCGGCACAAACCAATGCCATGAAGTCGGTGGCGGGTAAGGTGAAGCTGGAACTGGCGCAGTACCGCGAAATGGCGGCCTTTGCGCAGTTTGGGTCCGACCTTGACGCTTCGACCCAGCAGTTGCTGAACCGCGGCGCGCGCCTAACCGAACTGATGAAGCAACCGCAATACGCCCCGCTGACCAACGCGGAAATCGTTTGCGTGATCTTTGCCGGTGCCAATGGTTTCCTTGACAAGATCGCCGTCAAAGACGTCGGCCGCTATGAAGAGGGTCTGCTCAAGCACCTGCGCACCAAGGGCGCAGCGCTTCTGGCAGATATCACCACCAAAGACCGCAAGGTTTCGGGGGATCTGGAAAAAGCTATTCGGGCCGAACTGGACGCATTCGCCAAAGACTTCGCGTAATTTGGGTCCGGGAGCAGCAAAATGCCCAGCTTAAAGGACTTAAAGAACCGGATCGGCAGCGTTAAGAACACGCGCAAGATCACGAAGGCCATGCAGATGGTGTCGGCGGCGAAACTACGCCGCGCCCAAGACGCAGCCGAAGCCGCCCGGCCCTATGCCGAACGGATGACGGCTGTGATGGCGGGGCTGGCAGCATCGGTCGGCACAAGCAACAACGCGCCCCGGCTTTTGGCCGGGAGCGGCGCAGACAAAGTGCATCTGATGGTCATCATGACCTCGGAACGCGGTCTTTGCGGCGGGTTCAACACCACGATCGTTCGGCTTGCCCGCGCGAAAGTGGCGGAACTGACCGCTGCCGGCAAAACGGTCAAGATTTTGACCGTCGGCAAAAAAGGCCGCGAGCAGATGCGCCGCGAATATGGCCATCTCTTTGTCGGCCACGTTGACCTGACCGAGGTGAAGCGGGTGGGTTACGCCAATGCGCGTGACATAGCCCGTGACGTCGTGGCGCGGTTTGACGCTGGCGAATGCGATGTGGTGACGCTGTATTACAACCGCTTCCAATCGGTGATCAGCCAGATCCCGACGGCGCAACAGGTTATCCCGGCAAAGTTTGAAGGGGCTGCCCCCGTGGCTGCTTCGTACGACTACGAACCCACGGAAGACCAAATCCTTGCCGACCTGCTGCCCCGCGCTGTGGCCACGCAAGTTTTCACCGCTCTGTTGGAGAATGCGGCTTCTGAACAAGGCGCTCGGATGAGCGCGATGGACAATGCCACCCGCAACGCGGGCGACATGATCAACAAGATGACCATCGTGTACAACCGTTCGCGTCAGGCCGCGATCACCAAGGAACTTATCGAAATCATTTCGGGCGCTGAGGCGCTCTGAGGAACCGGAGAGACGAATATGTCACAAGGCAAAATCACGCAGGTGATCGGCGCCGTGGTCGACGTGCAGTTCGATGGCGCGCTGCCGGCGATTCTGAACGCTGTGATCACTGAAAACAACGGCAAGAAGCTGGTGATGGAAGTCGCCCAGCACTTGGGTGAAAACACCGTCCGTTGCATCGCTATGGACACGACCGAAGGCTTGGTGCGCGGCGCACCGGTCAGCGACTCGGGCGCGCCCATTTCGGTTCCGGTGGGCGATTGCACGCTGGGTCGCATCCTGAACGTCATCGGCGAGCCGGTGGACGAAAAGGGTCCGGTTGTAGCAACCGAATATCGCTCGATCCACCAGAAGGCCCCGTCTTTTGCCGACCAAGCGACCGAGTCGCTGGTACTGGTAACGGGCATCAAGGTGATCGACCTGTTGGCGCCTTACGCTAAGGGCGGCAAGATCGGCCTGTTCGGCGGCGCTGGTGTGGGCAAGACAGTTTTGATCATGGAACTGATCAACAACATCGCCAAAGTGCACTCGGGCTACTCGGTTTTCGCCGGTGTGGGCGAACGCACGCGCGAAGGGAACGATCTGTATCACGAGATGATCGATTCCAAGGTTATCGACCTTGACGATATGACCAAGTCGAAAGTGGCGCTGGTCTACGGCCAGATGAACGAACCGCCGGGCGCACGTTTGCGCGTGGCTTTGACCGGCCTGACTTTGGCCGAGCAGTTCCGCGACCAGTCGGGCACGGACGTGTTGTTCTTCGTCGACAACATCTTCCGCTTCACCCAAGCCGGTTCCGAAGTGTCGGCTCTTCTGGGTCGTATTCCTTCGGCCGTGGGCTACCAGCCCACTTTGGCCACCGACATGGGCGCTTTGCAGGAACGCATCACATCGACCAAGAACGGGTCCATCACCTCGGTGCAGGCCATCTACGTTCCGGCCGATGACTTGACCGACCCTGCACCCGCCACGTCGTTCGCCCACTTGGACGCAACCACCGTTCTGTCGCGCGCCATTTCGGAACTGGGGATCTACCCAGCCGTTGACCCGCTCGACTCCTCGTCGCGTCTCTTGGATCCGGCAGTGATCGGGGAAGAGCATTACAACGTCGCCCGCCAAGTGCAGGGCACGCTGCAACGCTACAAGTCGCTGCAAGACATCATCGCCATCCTTGGGATGGACGAATTGTCCGAAGAAGACAAACTGACCGTTGCCCGTGCCCGTAAGATCCAGCGCTTCCTGAGCCAACCCTTCGACGTGGCAAAGGTGTTCACTGGTTCGGACGGCGTTCAGGTTCCGCTGGATGTCACCATCGCGTCGTTTAAAGCAGTTGTGAACGGCGAGTATGACCATCTGCCGGAAGCAGCCTTCTACATGGTTGGCGGCATCGAAGATGTGAAGGCCAAGGCTCAGCGTCTCGCTGCGGCAGCGGCCTAAGGGGGCGTGATGGCAGGGACCCTGCAATTCGACCTCGTCAGCCCGGAACGCCGCTTGGCGTCAATGGCCGCTGTCGAGGTTCAGATCCCCGGCGCTGAGGGCGATTTGACCGCGATGGAGGGGCATGCGCCCGTTCTGGTCGGTTTGCGCCCCGGCATCCTGCGCGCATCGGGCGCGCAGGGGGCTTCGGCCTATGTGGTGACCGGTGGTTTTGCCGAAATCAGCGCAGCTGGCGTGTCGGTTTTGGCAGAGCTCGCCGTGCCCTTGGCGGAAGCCACGACTGAGATGGTCGATAAGCTTTTGGCTGAAGCGACCAAAGTGTCGTCTGACGCTGCAGGCAAAGATGCGGCTGACAAGACAGTCGCTGATTTGACCGCGTTGAAGGCAGCACTGGCGGCACACTAAGCCCGCTTGAAGGATCAATAAGAAAAGGCCCCGCACTGCGGGGCCTTTTCTTTATTCTAGGGTAGACCTCAGCGGCGCTGATACATGCCTTCGTAAATCGGCACGAGCGTTTCGGTTTCAAACAACGACGACACAGATGTGCCGCTCCAGATGTTCAAAATCGCTTGGGCAAAGATAGGCGCTGTGGGCACGATGCGGATGTTGGGGGAATTGAGAACTTCTTCTGAAGGTTCGATGGAATCGGTGATCACCAGCGATTTCATCGCCGATCCTGCCACCCGCGCCACGGCCCCTTTGGACAAAACGCCGTGGGTGATGTAGGAATGCACCTCTATCGCACCGCTTTTCATCAGCAAATCGGCAGCTTTGCACAGCGTGCCCGCTGTGTCTGCGATGTCATCGACGATGATGCAAACCTTGCCCTCAACATTGCCGATCACAGTCATCTCGGCCACTTCACCGGCCTTTTCGCGGCGCTTGTCCACAATCGCCAAAGGCGCATCAATCCGTTTGGCCAATTCACGCGCCCGCGCCACACCGCCCACATCGGGCGAGATCACCATGATGTCGGACATTTTGTCTTTGAAATGGTGTTCGATGTCCAAAGCAAAGATGGGCGAGGCGTAAAGGTTATCCACCGGAATATCGAAGAAGCCTTGGATTTGGGCTGCGTGCAGATCCAGCGTCAGCACACGGTCAATGCCCGCTTCAGTAATCATGTTAGCCACCAGCTTGGCCGTGATCGGCGTGCGGGCCTTGGCGCGGCGGTCTTGGCGAGCATAGCCGAAATAGGGAATGACGGCGGAAATCCGATCTGCCGAGGACCGGCGCAGGGCGTCAGCCATGATCAGCAGTTCCATGAGGTTGTCATTGGCAGGGTTTGAGGTGGGCTGGATGATGTACATATCCTCACCCCGCACGTTTTCGTAAACCTCGACAAAGATCTCGGCATCGTTGAAGCGTTCAACACGCGCATCGACCAGATTGACCGACATGCCTCGGTGCATCGACATGCGGCGGGCGATGGCTTTGGCCAATGTCATATTGGCATTGCCGGCGATAAGCTTGGGTTCGGTGATAACGGGCATTAGGTATCCTTACGCTGGGCCTGCGGGGAGGAATCGTGTCGTTGACACCGCTTATCAACCTTCTAGGGTCTTGCAAAGCCAAGCGAGCAGGGGCGTGACAGATGTTACAGATTGATTACTTTTTTGCGACAATTTCGCCGTTCTGCTACCTGATGGGTGACCGGTTAGAGGCGATTGCCGCCAAACATGGCGCGTCAATTCGCTACATCCCGCTGGATGGCCCCGCGCTGTTTCCGCGCACGGGGGGCAAGATTTTGGCAGAACGCCACGAAAGCCGCAAAGAGTATCGGGTGCAGGAACTGCGCCGGTGGTCCAAACGCTTGGGGATGAAGCTGGATTTGCAGCCTTTGTTCTTTCCAGTGAACCCCGCGCCCTCGTCTTACGCTGTTTTGGCCGCGATCAAGGCGGGTGGCGGCGATCTGGCGGGCTTGGTGCAAGCCTTCCCCCGCGCTGTCTGGGCTGAGGGGCGCAATGTGGCCGAGGATGAGGTGATCAAGGAAATCCTCGCCAAACATGGCTTCGATCCAGCTATTTCCGACCGGTATATGCTGCAAGCTGCAGATTCTTACGCCCGCAACCTTGATGAAGCGGTTCAGCGTGGTGTATTCGGCGTGCCGTTCACCATCGTGGGCGACGAGCGGTTCTGGGGCCAAGACCGGCTTGAGGATCTTGACCTGCACTTGGCCGGAAAGCTTTGAATGCCCGAAGATATGATCTTGGCGGATTTGGCCCCGCACCGCACTTGGGCGCGTGGCGGTGAGCGGCCCGTGCTGGCGCTGCATTGTTCGTTGGCGCATGCCGGCGCGTGGAGTGGCTTGGCGGAAGGCTTGTCGGGCGTGACTGTCACGGCGATTGACCAGATTGGCCACGGCAAGGCCGAAGCTTGGGATGGCAAGACTGATTTGCATGGTGCGGCTACAGCAGCAGCGATTCTGATGGCGGAACGGCTTGGGCAGGGGCAGCCGATTGATGTGATGGGCCACTCCTTCGGCGGCACAGTCGCCCTGCGCATCGCGCTGATGCGCCCCGATCTGGTGCGCAGCCTGACTTTGGTGGAACCTGTGATCTTTGCCGCCGCGCGCGGCCAACCCGTCTACACAAAGTTTCGCGCCCGCCATTTGGAGTTCGCACGGCTTATTCTGGCTGGTGAGCGGTTGGCCGCCTTGCAGATGTTCCACGGCGATTGGGGCACGGGCGAGGGGCTAGATGCCCTGCCCGACCGCACCCGCAGCTATATGTTTGAGCGCATCCACCTGATCGAAGCGCAAAACCCTGTTCTGCTGGACGATGCCGCTGATTTGCTGGCAGTTGGCGGCTTGGAAGGCGTAACGGTGCCGACGTTGTTGATTGACGGTGCCACCAGCCCGCCCATCATCGACGCTGTGCACGCAGCGCTTGCAAAGCGTCTGCCACGCACCCAAAGGCTGTCGGTGCCGGGCGCGGGCCATATGGTGTCAATCACCCACGCGCAGTCAGTCGCCTTGGGCGTGCAGGCCCATCTGGACGCCTGCTGAGCCAAGCAGAAGACCAGCCCCCCGAATCCCCCAGAGTATATGTGCAAAGATGACAGGGACTAGGGTGCTAGGGCTTTAAGCACTGCGTCCACATCCCCTGCCGTGGTTGACCAACTGGCAACGAGGCGGCCCGACTCTTGGCCTTTCGGGGCGGGCATCGGATAATATACAGCACCCCGTGCCGCTGCCCTGTCATTCGTACCCAAAGGCCAAAGCGGAAACAGCATATTTGCGGGGGCAGGGTGCAACAGGCTGGTGTCTGGGATTTGCGCCAAGCCTTGCACCAGCCGCGCGCCCATGGCGTTGGCTTGGGTGGCCAAGCGGAGCCACAGGCCATCTGTCAAATAGGCTTCCATCTGCGCCGAGAGGTAGCGGTGTTTCGAGAACAGATGCCCTGCGCGCTTGCGGCGCAGTTCCAACTCCCAAGCCTTGGCAGGGTCAAACAGCACGATAGCCTCCACCCCCAAGCAGCCGTTCTTGGTGCCACCGAGCGAAAGAACATCAATGCCCGCCTTCCATGTCATCTCGGCGGGTGTGCTGCCCGTGGCCACCAAAGCATTGGCAAAGCGCGCGCCGTCAAGGTGGCAGGGCAGGCCCTTGGCCTTTGCCAATGCTGTAAGCGCAGCTATTTCGGTGGGGGTGTAGATGGTTCCCGCCTCGGTCACGTTGGTCAGGGTCAGCATCCCGCGCTGCACGCCGTGCACGCCACCTTCGCCCACCCGTGACAGCGCGTCTGACAGGCTTTGCGGCGTCATTTTGCCGTGCTCGCCCGCCACGCCAATCATCTTGGCCCCAGCGGTAAAAAACTCTGGTGCTCCGCATTCATCCACGGCCACATGGGCTTCGGCATGGGCGAAGATGGCGGCCCAAGGCGGGGTCAGAAGCGCAATGGACAGGGAATTGGCGGCCGTGCCGGTGGCCACCAGATAAACCTCTGCCTCGGGGGCTTCGAACAGGTCGCGCACCAAGGTTTTGACTCGCGCCATGATCGGGTCGGCCCCGTAGCTGCGCGCATAGCCATCGTTGGCGCGGGTCAGGGCGGCGATAATTTCGGGCGCAGCACCCGATCCATTGTCAGAGGCAAAGAACATTATGGTCTTTCATCTATCAAATATTCGTCCCAGACATCTTCTGGAACCTCAACTTCCGACACTGTCCAGCCGCGCACCGAGATGCCTTCGTCATGCGGGCTTTCGGGGTCGCCGGTGATCAGCGGGTGCCATTCTGGCAAAGGTTTGCCTTCAAACAGCAGGCGATAGGCGCAGGTGCGCGGCATCCAATAGGCGATTTTGGGCAGGGTTTTAGGTGAAAGGCGCACGCATTCGGGCACATATTGGTGGCGGGTTTCGTATTTGGTGCAGCGGCAGGTTTGACCATCAAGCAGTTTGCACGCCACACGGGTGAATTCGACCTCGCCCGTGTCTTCGTATTCCAACTTGTTCAGGCAGCATTTGCCGCAGCCGTCGCACAAGGCCTCCCACTCGGTGGGAGTCAGCTTGGCCAAGGGCAGGGTCCAGAATTTGGGGCGCAGGTCTGTCATGCGTGGCAGAGTGACGGGAAATGCATCGAATGGGAAGTCAGGAAAGGATTTCGCGCGCGCGGATGCAATCGGCGGCCATCTGGTCCATCAGGGCTGGCAATCCGTCAAACTTAAGCTCGGGGCGCAGATAATCGACCAAGGCGACCGACAGGTGGTGGCCGTAAAGATCGCCGGTGAAATCAAAGATAAAGGTTTCTAGATTGGGCAGGTTGGTGCCAAACATGGGCCTTACGCCAAGGCTTGCAGCGCCAATGTAAGACCCAGCCTGCGGGCCCGACAGCACGACGACCCGCACCGCATAAACGCCTAATTTGGGCAGGTGAAGGCCCGCCACGGACATATTCGCTGTGGGGTAGCCCAGTTGCCGCCCGCGCTTTTCGCCGTGGATCACCTCGCCCTCGATCCGGTGCCAGTGGCCCAGCATGGCGGCGGCGTCGCGGGGGCGGCCTTGGGCCAAAGCGATGCGGATCGCGGTCGAGGAAATCTCTGCCCCGTCATGCTGCACCAGATCGGCCACAGTGACGGCAAAGCCATAGGTTTTGCCAAGGTTCACAAGATCTTGCGCCTTGCCCGCGCGACCTTGGCCAAAGCAGAAATCAGCCCCCACCACGACGTGGCTGACGCCTAACCCTTGGGCCAAAACGTCGCGGGCAAATGCCTCGGGCGACAGGCCCGCGAGGGCCTTGTCAAAGGGCAGTTCATAAAGGTGCTGCACGCCCAGTTTGGCCAAGCGGTTGGCCCGCGCTTCGGCATTCATCAGGCGAAAGGGGGGCGCGTCGGGTTGAAACACCTCACGCGGGTGCGGTTCAAAGGTCACGATTCCCAAAGGGGCCGCATTGCGCGCAAGATTGATCACGGCTTGATGGCCCAGATGCACACCATCAAAATTGCCCAAGGCAACCGATGCCTGAACAGATCCGGCGTCAAGCCCTTGCCAATGCTGGTAAATCTTCATCTTACCCCATGCGGGGCCAGGCCCCGTCAGTCGAACTTGCGGCTTGGCGCCAGAACCAGCGCGTCGCCTTTCAAGACTAGGGTATTGCCCACCATGCAGTGGGTTTCAAGGGTGACACGGCGCTTGGCATGGTCAATGGCTGAGACTTTTACAAAAGCCTCAAGCAGATCGCCGGGCCGCACCGGAGCCATGAAGCGCAGGTTTTGTGACAGATAGACCGTGCCGTGTCCGGGAAGTTGTTCGCCCACCACGGCCGAAATCAGGCTGGCGGTCAGCATACCATGGGCGATGCGCCCTTGGAACATGGTGTCGCGGGCGTAATCGTCGTTTAGATGTACGGGGTTATGGTCGGTCGACACTTCGGCAAAAAGGGTGATGTCGCGGTCGGTGATGGTTTTGACGCGCGAGCGAACCATGCCAATTTCCATATCTTCAATGAAGATCGTGCTGGGCGCGTTGTTGTCGAGCATGATTCCCCCCATGGTTCGGTGATAGGTTAACCGCTGCCGCAGCGCAGCGCAATAAGAATGCGCGGGCTTGGCATTCGGCGTAACTTTGTTACCGAAGCATCGCGATGGAATAGGTGGCTGACAATTGCTTTTCTGTCAGAAAGGCTTCCAGCAAAGCCTTGTCAGGATGGGCGAGATCAGGCCCAAACTCTGCCGCACAGATGCCGCCTGTGACAAACAGCGTGTCCAGCCCCTCGGCCATCCCCCCTTGAACATCGGTGGCAATGCCATCGCCGATGCACAAGATCTGCGGATCGGGCCTTGCGCCCAAGGCCGCCAGCCTGCGACGGGCTAGGTCGTAGATCGGTGGGTGGGGTTTGCCAAAATACATCGTCTTGCCGCCCAAAGCCTCATAAGCCGCAGCCAAGGCCCCCGCGCAATAGAGACGCTTGTCACCGTAATCGACGATGATGTCGGGGTTGGCACATAGCATCGTCAGGCCAGCCGCTTTCGCTTGCCGCAAAGGCAATGCGTAATCATCGGGCGTTTCGGTCAGATCATTTGCAAGACCCGTGCAGATCACAACCTGCGCTTGGTCAATGGCCACGCGCTGAAGTGGCGCAGGGGTTAGATCGGCGGGGAAGTCGGTGAAGAAGGGTTCGTCTTTGACAGCGCCAATAAAATGCGCCCGCGACCATTGCCCTGAAAACAGCGCAAATTGGGTGGCATCGCCCGACGTGACAACCTCATCCCAGGCATCACGGGGCACGCCCATGGCATCAAGCTGCGCCACGACGCTGGGCTTGGGGCGCGGGGCGTTGGTGAGAAGCACTACCTTGCCACCACCGGCGCGGTAGGATTGCAGGGCCGTGACAGCCTGCGGGAAAGGCGTTTTGCCGTTGTGCAGGCAGCCCCAAAGGTCGCAAAACACGGCATCATAACGGCGGGCAACCTGGGCAAGGGCGGGGATCAGCTCTGTCATGGATTGCCTGTGGATTTAGGGTGAAAGAGATTTTTCGCAGGAAAATCGTAAGGGGCGATTTTTCTGCGAAAAATCAGACTGGGCTTACAACTTCAAGGCCGGAATGATCTGCTTCTTGCGGCTCATCAGGCCCGGGATCACCACCGTGTCTCCGGTGACTTTCACGCCAAAAGACGCCTCGGCCATTTGGCGCACCAGATCGTTGGGCACCAGCAAGGTCGCTTCTTCTTTCAAGATGTCGATCACAAACAGCAGCACCTGATCGGCGCCGTCTTCTTTGGCGACACCGACCATCGAGGCCATCAAGCTGGCCTTGCGGTCCAGAATAACCTTTGGCGCGGTGGTTTCCAGAACCGACACGCGCAGTTCTTTGCCAGCGACGTTATATTCCTTAGAATCCATCCGCAACAGGTCCGCATCCGAAAATGCGCCGACATCCGACTTGGCCTCGAACAGTTTCGCGGCGTAATCTGTGACATTGATGCCCAGATCCTTCGCCAAAGCTTCCGCCACGGCGCGGTCATGGGCGGTGGTGGTGGGCGAGCGGAATTCCAGCGTGTCCGACAGGATGCACGACAGCATCAGCCCCTTGACCCATTTTGGCATCTTGGCCGCGTCCGTTCCCATCAGGTCATGCATGATGGTCGCGGTGCAGGCCAAAGGGCGCACAGTGATGTCGATCGGGCCTTTGGTTTCCAGCCCGCCGACCAGTTTGTGGTGATCAATGATTGCGGTGATATCCAAGGCGTTGACGTTGGCGGGCAGTTCTTGCGGGTTGTTGGTGTCAACGATCACCACCGGCGTGCCATCGGCAAATTCGGTCACGATGCGCGGCTTTGGGCAGTCCCAATGCTGGATCACAAAAGCGGCTTCGGTGTTGGGTTCGCCCAAAAGAACCGCCTCGGCCTTTTGGCCGCGGACTTCGTTCAGATACCAAGCCCAGATGATCGGCGATCCGGTGGAATCGGTGTCGGGGGATTTGTGGCCGAAAACCTTGATGGTCATGTGGATGCCCTCTGAAATTTCATATTTGGGCGGCTTATAGGCGCTGAAAAAACTTTTGTCACGGGGGACGCGCCAAAATTGCTGCGCTGCGGCGTCAGCGGCGATATTGGCGCAAGATGTGCCATAAGACGGCGAAAAGCACGATGGATGCCCCGATCAAAGTGGGTGGCGTTGGGGTTTCGGCAAAGACCATCCACACCCAAAGCGGGGCCAAAGAGGCCTCCATCGCGCCCAGAAGGGCGGTTTCAATCGGTGGGATTTTGGCAGACCCCATGAGGAACAGCGCAAAGCCAAGCGAGGAATTGACCAATCCAAACCCCGCCAGCAGCAAGAGTTGATCGCCCGAAGGCACGCCGGGGGCTGCAAAGGGCAGGCAGATCAGCACGCCCAAGATAGACGATGCTGTGCCAGCTGGCAGCGTGGGGATGGTGGGGTGTTTGCGTGCAATCACCATCATCAACGCCATGCTCAACGTCATCATGAGCGCCAGAAAGTCGCCGACTAAGTTCCCATCGCCGCCTAAGCCCACCATGAACACCGCGCCGGCAAAGGCGATGCCGCAGGCGATCACCGCATCGCGCGATGGTCTTTGGCGCATCATGATCCAAGCCAAGCCCGCCGTCATAAAGGGCACGGTGGCATAGATGATGACCACATGCGCCACCGATGTCATGCGGAGCGCTGTGATGTAACACACCATCCCAAGGCCCGAGATCAGCGCATAGGCCCACCCCGCCCGGCCGAGCCATAACAACGTGCGCAAGCCTTTGAGCCCCTCGAGCCAGAAAATCACCACCAACAGACCCGCCGTGCCAAATAACCCGCGCCATACCAGCACGGTAAAGATGTCTTGCGAGATTGCACGGGTGAACAGCCCCGCCGTGCTCCACGCGAGGGTGGAGGTGAAGACCAAAAACAGCCCCAGCTTATGATCGCGGCTTAGGGCCATGAGCGGCGGCCCAGCGTTGCGGCTTGGGTGGGTTCGTGCCCATAAATCACCTCGGCGCCGGTTTGGCGTGCGATCCGCATCACCTTTGCGGCGGATTTTGCAGCGAGGATGGGGTCATCTGCATCGGGAAAACCCTCAGCGGGTTCCGAGACGCGGTTGATGGCGTCGGCGGTCAGCATCACGCAGCTGCCGCCCACCGTCACCAAGGCCGACATATGCCCCGCCGTATGGCCGGGGGTCGGGATCAGCCGCAGGCCGTTGCAGATCTGCGTGGCCCGTTTGACGGTGCGATAGCGCGCTTGGGGCCATGCCATAGGGCGGTTGACGCCGAAATATAGCGGCGCAGGTTCGGCGCGTTCGGTGGCGGTCAGAATGATCTCGGCATGGGGGAACAGCGGCAAGGATCCGACATGGTCGATATGGCTGTGGCTTAGGATCACATGGCTGATATCGGAAACGCGCAGGCCCAGCAGAGCCAGCGCCCCCTCGGCGGTTTGGGCTGCGGTAAAATCAACCAGGCGCCCGAAGCGGTCTAACCCGTCTGCTGCCGCCGCCGCGCGTTCATCGGTGGCATAGGCGGGAGGGAAGCCAGTATCGAACAGAATGCGTCGGCCCGCATTGGTGGTGATCAAGAAGCCCGGGCACAGAATGCGCCGCTTGCCGGGGCCTACATCAAACAGGCCCAAATCCAAGGTGCGCAACGCGGTGACTGTTTCTTGAGGCAAAGTCATGGGGTCAGCGCCTCAATGGTCCAGCCATTTTGGGCCAGAAGGGCAAGAACGCCCTTGTCGCTGGGCAGATGCAGCGCGCCAAAGGCTGCAAGGATCGGCCCCTGTCGCGCGGCCTTTTCCAGCACCGGCACCCAAGCCACATTGCGGCTGGAAATCATGGCATGGTCGATCAACGCCATTTCGCGGTCTGCCTTAGCTTTCGTCATGCCGGGAAGGTCCAGCAGTGCTTGGCCCGTATAGGCCCAGAACAGGCGGCTGTCGCCCGAAAAGTAGCTATCGGAAAGGGTGGTCGCCATATCCTCGGACAGCGCCTCCATCGCCACTGTGTGGCGCAGCATCGCCATCTGATCTTCGGGCGGGATTTGCTCGAAAATCTCAAGGATCGCATCGTATGGTTCTAGCGCTGCAATCGGTATGCCTTGCGCCAAGGCTATTTTCATCAAGCGTTTATCCAAGCCCTGGTCGGCCCCCTCTGGCAAAGGAAACAGACAGGCGGGCATTTCAAGCATCGAGGCCAAAAGCCAGGGCTGCATCTTGGCCGCCATAAAGGGGGCCATGCCGCGCGCGCGAACAGCTTGGGCCACTTGGTCCCAATCCAAGGGTGGCATTTGTTCGGGCAGGGTGGGCCCCTTGGTCAGATACATAAGGCTAGGGTCGTGGGACACAGCACTTTGCAAGGCGGCTTGCTCGGCGGGGCCTGCCTCGACCAATAGGGCCTTGGCTTGCGCCAGATAGGGCACAAGGTCCGCCAAGGTGGCGTCAAAGCGCGGATCAGTCATGTGATAGGTGCCCACAAGCGTGATCAACTGGCCGTCTTTGCGGGCCTGCCAGAAATTGCCATGATCATAGGGGCCATCTGCCTGTGCCTGTAGGGCGGCAAGTTCGGCCGGGGGCAGGGCCGCAATCAGGTTTTGCCCTTGGCAAGACCCCGCCTGAACCGGGGCGGTCAGGGCGAAGGTCAGGCTTAGGGCAAGGGCAAGGCGCATTTGGTGGGGCCTTTGGGCAAAATTGCGACCGAGTTTGTCACGGGCTTGCAACGGGTGAAAGACGGCGGCGCGCGATAGCTTGGGGTGGGCGCGGGTTAAGCTTTGGCAGCAAGCCCCGTTTCGGGCGGGGCACCGATGGCCTTGAGCGTATCCGCGGTCCACAACCGCGAGAGGGCGTGATACAAGGGTTCTGGTTCGATCAAGCGCGATGTGCCGCTTGCCAGCAAGGCTGCTGCCATAATCGGCACAATATGTTG
>CAMAYO010000030.1 GCA_945862465.1 Pseudorhodobacter antarcticus
TCCAGCAATTCTTGGGCGCGGCGATACACATCTTGCCCTTGCAGCAGTCCGTGATCGGGGCCCATCTGGGTGCCCGTTGTCCCGTCGCGCCCCAAGGGATCGCGCTGGCCTTGGGGCCCTGCGGATTGGGCGTTGGGATCGGCTTGGTCGGCCTGATTTTGGGCCATTGCATCGCCCAAGTTTTGGATGCCTTGGCGTAGGGCGTCTAACGCTTCGGCCTGTTTGTCCAAGGCTTGTGGCAGATCGCCGTCGCGCAGGGCTTTTTCGGCATCCTCCATGGCACGGCCCGCTTCATCCAGCGCTTGGCGTCCCTCACTTCCCTTCGGATCGCCAGCACCGGGCAAAGTGCCGCCGCGGCGCAGTTGGTCGATCTGGTCTTTCAGGCGCTTTTGCCTGTCGGCCAAGCTTTCGCCATTGGGTCCGCCGTCTTGCAGGTCGCGGAAACTGTCATCCGACAGCTTTTGCTGGTCGCGCAGGGTCTGGCCAAGGTCTTTCATCGCCTGTTGGCCCGACCCACTTTTGCCCGACCCACTTTTGCCCGACCCGTCGCCCTTGGTGACTTTCATGTTATTCATCATATCGCGCAATTTCTGCATCAGGTCTTGCGCCTCGGCGGTGCGGCCCTGTTGCATCAAGGATTGCAGCTCGTCCAGCATGGCTTGCAACTGGTCTTGCGTGATCTTGGGGCTGTTAGGGTCGGGCTGGTTCGGCTCATCCAGACCTTGCGCGTTCTTTTCAGCCTCTTGCGCCATGTAGGCGTCCAAGGCTTGGCGCATTTCCTGCATCAAGCGGTCAATCTCGTCGGGGCTGGCGCCGTTGCGGATGGCTTGCGAGAGGCGGTCTTGGGCGCGTTTCATCGCCTCGAACGCCGAGGACAGGTCGCCATCTTCGATCAAGAGGGCGGTGGCCCACATCTCTTCGGCCAAAGCATCGCGCTTTTTCGTGTCTAAGTTGGCTGCGGATGTGTCAAGTTCAGCAATCAGCACCCGAAGCCGCAGATAGGCTTTTTGATCGGGCAGCAGCCCTTCGGGCTTGTAGGTCAACGCTTTCAGCACCTGAACCACGCGCGGGGCATTGGTGCGGTTCCAAAGCAGGTCGCGGCGCATTTCCACCACTGCGGCGGCGAGCGGATCAAAAAAGCGTCTGCCGGGCAGGACGACGTGCAGCGGTGCGGCACTGGTGCTTTGGCCTGCGGCATCGGTGGCCGTAAAGGTCAGGGTGACGGGCAGATTGGCCATCAGGGATTTGGACAGATCATCCACCAGCACTTGCGCCACTTTGGTGCGGTCGCGCGTCATGGGCAAGGGCAGGTCCAGCACCACGGGTGGTGTGGGTTCTGGATCGACAATCAGGCCAAAGCGGCGGTCGACGGCGAGCAGATCAAGTGCGATGGAAGCAAAGCCTTTGGTGACGCCGTAATCGTCGCGCGCTTCAAACGGTTGCTTGAACCGCCCCTCCGCGTCGCGGTCGATCTTCCCTGTAGGTGCAATGCTGGGCGGCGCATCGTCTTGCACGGTAATGGCCCAAGACCGCCCCCCCGCGCCATCAATCGTCAGGCGTCCGGATTGCGTGACAGTAAAGTCCTGTGTGGGGGCAGAGGCGGCGGTTACATCCGTGCGGCCAGAGACAGTTTCCGCCAAGATCAGTGCCCCAGGTGCGCCGTAAAACCGCAGTTGCAGATTGGTACCTGCAGGCAGCGTCAGCGCGGGGCCGGTTTGGTCGTTCAAATACAGCGCGGGTTTGCCCGTGTAGGCTGGCGGTTGCGCCCAGCCTTCCCACGCTGGCCCCGTTGCCACTTGGCCCGCCCCGCCCGGACTGGGCAAGGTCGACAGCGATGCCACCCGCCAGAGCGAACCAAAGATCAGCGCCAGAACCAGCACCGTCAGCGCCATATAGCGCAGCGCATAGGGGTCTCGGCTGGCCAAGCGCAGGTCGGGGTGTACTGCTTGGGCGGAACTGGCCCTTTGGGCCATGCGGTTGCGGTGAATATCCCACAGGGCTTGGGTTGCGGGGTCTTGTGCCCCCATGGCCAAACTGTCGCGCAGGGCGGCTAAGGGTTGACCGGGCAGGTGGCTGTCCAACCGCGCGAGGGCTTGATCGCGTGTAGGTTTGCGAAAGGTCCGCACGGCATGGGCCAAGCCCCAGATCAGCCCCACAGCACCCAAGACAACGGCGGCCCATCCCGCCTCAAGCGGCAAATGGTCTTGCGGGCCCAACGCGGCAAGGCCCAGCCCAAGGATCAGCACGCTCCACAAAGGCCACAAAGCCCGCGTCAGCGCTTCGGCCCAAAGCCCCAGCAGCGTCAGGCGCAGCGGCCAAGCGATCCGCTTTAGGGCCCCATCGGGCGTGGTTTGCGTCATATCCCCCGTCCGGTCAGAGCCATGCGGGAATGGTATCGCGGTTCAAGATTTCGTCAAAGGTCGGGCGCGCGCGGATGACGGCGAAGTGATCGCCTTGCACCAGCACTTCTGGCACCAAGGGCCGCGTGTTGTATTCTGACGCCATGACTGCGCCGTAAGCCCCCGCCGAACGAAAGGCCAAAAGATCCCCCGCCGCAAGGGCAGGCAGGGCGCGGGCCTTGGCAAAGGTATCGCCCGTTTCACATACGGGGCCCACAACGTCATAATCTTGCATCTCAGCGCCAGCCTCTGCCTCAATCAGCGGCACAATGTCATGGTGCGCGCCGTACATCGACGGGCGCACAAGGTCGTTCATCGCGGCATCAACGATCAAAAAGGTGCGATCCTCGCCCTGTTTGACATAGATGACTTCTGACACCAGCACGCCCGAATTGCCTGAAATCAAGCGGCCCGGTTCAATCTCAATCTCGCAGCCTAAGTGGCCCAAGGTGCGCTTGATCAGCGCGCCGTAGTCCAAGGGCAACGGGGGCGCTTCGTTGGAACGGGTGTAGGGAATGCCAAGGCCGCCGCCCAGATCGAGCCGTGTGATGGTGTGGCCATCGGCGCGCAACTGTTCGGTCAGTTCGGCCACCTTTGAAAAGGCGGCTTCAAAGGGGGCAAGTTCAGTCAACTGGCTGCCGATATGCACATCAATGCCCACCACTTGCAGTCCGGGAAGGCGGGCTGCCTGGGCATAGACTTCGCGGGCCTTGGAAATGGGGATGCCGAACTTGTTCTCTTTCTTACCCGTGGCAATTTTCTCGTGGGTTTTGGCATCGACATCGGGATTGATGCGCAAGGTGATGGGGGCTGTTAAGCCCAATTCGGTCGCCACCGCCGACAAAGCCAGCAATTCTGGTTCCGATTCCACGTTGAATTGGCGCACCCCGCCCGTGAGCGCCATGCGCATCTCATCGCGCGTTTTGCCCACGCCAGAGAAAACGATCCGCTCTCCGGGAACACCTGCCGCCTTGGCACGCAGGTATTCTCCGCCCGACACCACATCCATGCCAGCGCCCAGATCGCCCAACAGTTTCAGCACCGCGAGGTTGGAGAGCGACTTGATCGCAAAGCAGACGTTGTGGGGAAGCGGAGACAGTGCCTCGGTGAACAACTGGTAATGGCGAGTCAGGGTGGCGGCGGAATAGGCATAAAACGGCGTGCCGACGGCGGCAGCGATGTCAGCTATCGCCACATCCTCGGCCATGAGCTGTCCGTTTTTGTAAAGGAAATGGTCCATCGCCCGAAAACCCCGTCATGCGTGATGGCCGCAGCTATAGCAGAAGGGCGAAAGGGTGCAATTGCCGAGGATGGGTTCGGCGAAACCGGACTAGTTCTTAATCATAACGCCCATCGAGGCCGTGCCCGTGATCGAAACCCCGTTGGCAGGTTGCGTTGCGGGGGCCTGTGGCGGGGCTTCGGCTCCGCAAGCCGCAAGGATAAGAAGCGCAAGCAGGGCGAGGCGAGGCATGATAAACCTTTCGGGATAGGGCAAAAACAGCCTAGGTCACGCCAGCGCGGCTTTCCAGCGGGCAATCTGGGCGCGCACCTGATCGGGCGCGGTTCCGCCGTAAGACTGCCGGGAACGGACCGAGTTTTCGACACCAAGCACGGAATAAACCTCTTGGGTGATATCGGGATGGGCGGATTGCATCTCGGCCAAGGTTAGGTCGGGCAAATCACAGCCCTTCGCCTCGGCCAAGGCGACAAGGCGGCCGGTGATGTGATGCGCTTCGCGGAAGGGCAGACCAAGGGCGCGCACCAGCCAATCGGCCAGATCGGTGGCGGTGGAGAAGCCCGAGGCTGCAGCGGTTTTGAGCGTGTCTTTTTGCGCCGTCATATCGCTGACCATGCCGGTCATCGCGGCCAGCGACAGCATCAGCGTGTCGGCAGCATCGAAGACCTGTTCTTTGTCTTCCTGCATGTCCTTGGAATAGGTTAGCGGCAGGCCCTTCATCACGGTGAAAAGCGCCACCGTGGCCCCCAAAATCCGCCCGATCTTGGCGCGCAGCAGTTCGGCAGCATCGGGGTTCTTTTTCTGCGGCATAATGGATGAACCGGTTGTCCACTTATCCGACAGTTTGACAAAGCGAAATTGCGCGGTGGACCAGATTACCAACTCTTCGGCAAAGCGCGACAGGTGGGTGGCACAGATGGCGGAAGCCGACAGGAATTCCAGCGCGAAATCGCGGTCTGATACGGAATCAAGGCTGTTGGCGGTGGGCCGGTCAAACCCCAAGGCAGCAGCGGTCATGTGCCGGTCGATGGGAAAGCCCGTGCCTGCCAAGGCCGCAGCGCCCAAGGGGCATTCGTTCATGCGCTTGCGCGCATCGGCAAAGCGCGAGCGGTCGCGGCCAAGCATTTCGACATAGGCGAGCATATGGTGGCCCCATGTGACGGGTTGGGCCACTTGCAGATGGGTAAAGCCCGGCATGACCCAATCGGCCCCCGCCTCTGCCTGTGCCAAGAAGGCCTGCATCAGGGCGGTTAGGCTAGAAATTGCCGCATCGCATTGGTCGCGCACCCACAGGCGAAAGTCGACCGCGACCTGATCGTTGCGCGAACGGGCGGTGTGCACCCGCTTGCCTGCATCGCCCACAATCTCGGTCAGGCGGGATTCAATGTTCAGGTGGATGTCTTCCAGATCGGTGCGAAAGGTGAATTTGCCGCGCTCGATTTCTGACAAGACCGTGAGCAGGCCTTCCCGAATGGCCTTGGCATCGCTATCGGTGATGATACCGGTTGCCGCCAACATGGCGGCATGGGCGCGAGAGCCTGCGATGTCTTGGGCGTAAAGGCGTTGGTCAAAGCCGATCGAGGCGTTGATCGCCGTCATGATCGCATCCGGCCCGCTGGCAAAGCGCCCGCCCCACATGGTGTTGGCGGCAGGTTTGTCGGATTGGGTCATTCTGGCCCCCTTTGCGAGGTGTGATGCGTATCATTCGGGTTTTTCTTTATACGGCCTTCTTGGCTTGCGCAAATGTGGCGGTGGCGGGGGTGGTGGACCCGGCCTTGCTGACAGGGGCGATGGCCAAGCTGACGCTGGAAGAACCCAAGCCCCTGCCGCAGGTGGCGTTGGTAGGGCTGGCAGACGAAGTGGCCAGTTTAGAGGGGACAAAGGGCAAATGGCTGGTGTTAAACCTATGGGCCACATGGTGCATGCCCTGCCGCGAAGAGATGCCATCCTTGGACAAATTGGCCAACCTGCGGCCGGATATCGCTGTGGTGGCGGTTGCCACTGGGCCAAACCCGCTGCCCGCCATTCACAGCTTTTTGGAAAAGGCGGGGGTTCACACGCTGACCGTGTTGCGTGACCCAACGCAGGACTTGGCGCATCAGATGGGGGTGATGGGGCTGCCCGTCACCGTGATCGTCAACCCCGAGGGCATGGAAGTGGCCCGCTTGATCGGCGGCGCGGATTGGAGCGCGCCCGAGACTTTGGCGGTTCTGGACGCGTTGAGGTAGCAACTGGGGCCCAAAAGCGGGGGGGGCGCCCCCCACTGCACCCCATTTGTCAGGGGCGGCTCATGCCCCCACGTCATACCAAGTGGCGTGTTTTTCCCAAGATGAAGTCAGGCGCTTTTGCAGGTATTTAATCAAGCCATGGGCTTCGATGGGCAGAGAAATGGCAGTTTTGGGCATTCTATCCTCTATCGGCCCATCGGGTGCGGGTCACCGGCTTGGCATAGGGCCTTGGAGAGAGGATCAAAGACAAAGGCACAGGTTTAGCTCTTGCGGTGACGCCTGGGTGAACTGCGGACCCTGTTTTCTGGTTAGCTATGAGGCCCGCGCGAGGCAAGGGCTGCGACGCGCGTTTGGGCGGGGCAGGTGATCAGGTGGTCGTTGACCAAGCCGCAGGCCTGCATGAAGGCATAGACGATGGTTGGGCCGACAAAGGTGAACCCTGCGGCTTTGAGCATCTTGGACATGGCTTGCGATGCGGGGGTTTGGGTGGGAATGTCGGTGGGGGTGGCGGGGCGGTTTTGAAGCGGGGTGCCGCCAACAAAATCCCACAGCATTTCAGCGAAATCGCCCTTTTCTTGCAAGGCCAGATAGGCGCGGGCGTTTTTGACCGTGGCTTCGATTTTGCCCCTGTGGCGGATGATTCCGGGGTTGGCGAGTGCGGCGGCTACTTGCGCCTCTTCCCAGCTTGCCACCAGGGTCGGGTCAAACCCGTCAAACGCCGCGCGAAAAGAGTCGCGTTTTTTCAAGATGGTGATCCACGACAGGCCCGCCTGAAACCCATCCAGCACCAGCTTTTCCCACAAAGCGCGGCTGTCCCATTCCGGCACGCCCCATTCATGGTCGTGATAGGCCACATACAGCGGGTCTTGGCCACACCAAGGGCAGCGTTCGGTCATGAAGCCTCCTAATTCTATGGGGTGGGTTTAGCCTGCGGTGGCTGGATTGTCAGGGGGCGCGGTGGAGTTTGGCGCGATGTTGCCGCCGTTGGAGGCCAAAGTGTCGCCCTTGCGCTTGGCAAGTTGCCAAGCCGGCGATTCCCGTCTAGGGAATGCTGCAAAGCAGCAAGAGGGTTCTGGCTGCACCTATTTCTGAAAGGGCAAGGCACAATGACCAATGTCGTGATCGTTTCAGCGGCGCGGACCGCTGTGGGCAGCTTTAACGGGGCCTTTGCCGTGACCCCAGCGCATGACCTGGGCGCTGCCGTGATCGAGGCCGTCGTGGCCCGTGCCGGCATCGACAAGACCGAAGTGTCTGAGACGATCTTGGGTCAAGTTTTGACCGCAGGGCAGGGTCAAAACCCCGCCCGTCAAGCCGCGATCAAGGCGGGTCTTGCCAAAGAGGCCAGCGCTTGGGGGCTGAACCAAGTGTGCGGGTCGGGTCTGCGGGCTGTCGCTTTGGGGGCTATGCACGTGCAACTGGGCGATGCGGCGATTGTTGTCGCCGGTGGCCAGGAAAGCATGAGCCTGTCGCCCCATGTCGCGCACATGCGTGCGGGCACCAAAATGGGCGATGTGGCATTCATCGATTCGATGATCCGCGATGGTCTTTGGGATGCGTTCAACGGCTATCACATGGGCCAAACCGCCGAGAACGTGGCCAACCAATGGCAGATCAGCCGCGAGATGCAGGACGCTTTCGCCTTGGCCAGCCAGAACAAGGCCGAAGCCGCGCAAAAGGCCGGCAAGTTCAAGGACGAGATTGTTCCCTTTATTGTCAAAAGCCGTAAGGGCGACATCGTGGTCGATGCGGACGAGTATATCCGCCACGGCGCAACACTGGAATCGATGCAAAAGCTGCGCGCCGCCTTTGCCAAGGATGGCTCGGTGACGGCGGGCAATGCCTCGGGCCTGAATGATGGCGCGGCGGCTGTGCTTTTGATGACCGAAGCTGATGCCGCCAAGCGCGGCCTGAAGGTTTTGGCGCGGATTGCCAGCTATGCCACAGCGGGATTGGACCCGTCCATCATGGGCGTGGGGCCGATCTATGCCAGCCGCAAGGCGCTGGATAAGGCCGGCTGGAACGTGGCCGATCTGGACTTGGTCGAAGCGAACGAGGCCTTTGCCGCCCAAGCTTGTGCGGTTAACAAAGACATGGGCTGGGATCCGGCGATTGTGAACGTGAACGGCGGGGCGATTGCGATTGGTCACCCGATCGGCGCTTCGGGTGCGCGCATCTTGAACACGCTGATCCATGAAATGGGTCGCAGCGGTGCTAAAAAGGGTCTGGCGACCCTGTGCATCGGTGGGGGCATGGGCGTGGCCATGTGTTTGGAACGCGCCTAGGTGGCTTTTCGGCCCTGCAAAAGTTTAACGGAATTGCCGCGCAATAATCTTGCGCGGCAATTCTATTTTTGGTAACATAGTTGCAATGAGGTTGAGGGAGATTACCATGTCGAAAGTGGCTTTGGTGACCGGTGGGTCGCGCGGGATTGGGGCGGCGATTTCGGTCGCGCTGAAAGCGGCGGGCTATACGGTGGCGGCGAACTATGCCGGTAATGATGCGGCGGCGGCGGCTTTTACCGCTGAGACCGGGATCAAGACCTATAAATGGTCGGTCGCCGATTATGACGCCTGCAAAGCAGGCATCGCGCAGGTCGAGGCAGATCTGGGGCCGGTTGCCGTGCTGGTCAACAACGCCGGCATCACCCGCGATTCGATGTTTCACAAGATGACACCCGAATCTTGGAAAGAAGTGATCGACACCAACCTGTCGGGCCTGTTCAACATGACCCATCCTTTGTGGAACGGCATGCGCGACCGCAAATTTGGCCGCGTGATCAACATCTCGTCGATCAACGGGCAAAAGGGGCAAGCGGGGCAGGTCAACTATTCGGCCGCCAAGTCGGGCGATTTGGGCTTTACCAAGGCGCTGGCGGCTGAGGGCGCGCGGGCTGGGATCACGGTGAACGCCGTTTGCCCGGGCTATATCGCCACCGACATGGTCAAGGCGATTGACGAAAAAGTGCTGAACGAACGGATCATCCCCCTGATCCCCGTGGGCCGCTTGGGCGAGCCCGAAGAGATTGCGCGGGTTGTGGTGTTCTTGGCGTCGGATGATGCGGGCTTTATCACAGGCTCGACCATCTCAGCCAATGGCGGACAGTTCGTCGTTTAAGCAACGTTTAAAGGCGCAGCTTTGGGGCCTGCCGGATGCGGCGGGCCTTTTCCTTTTGGGGCGGCGCTGCTAGGCCAAGCCAAAAGGGGGGCCATATGACACGCAACCGCGCCACATTCATCGGAGCTTCGGCCATCTTGATGTGGTCGCTACTGGCCGCCTTGACGATCGGCACATCCCCCGTGCCGCCCTTGCTGCTAAACGCGCTGTGCTTTGGCATGGGCGGGGTGCTGGGCCTGATCTGGACCGGCTTTGGGCGCGGCTTTGGCGTGCTGCGCGGCATCAGTTGGAAGGTCTATGCCTTTGGCACCTTGGGGCTGTTTGGCTACCACCTTCTTTATTTCACAGCCTTTCGGCTGGCCCCTTACGCCCAAACGGGCCTGATCGCCTATCTGTGGCCTTTGTTCATTGTGCTGCTGTCGGGCCTGTTGCCAAGGGAACGCTTGCGCCCGCTGCACCTGATTGGGGCGGCTTTGGCCTTTGGCGGGGCGGCGGTGATTGTGCTGGGTGGCGGTATGGGCGGCGGGCCAGGGGCTGCGGCTGGGCTGGGACTGGCCTTTGCTTGTGCGCTCACTTGGGCGCTTTATTCCGTGCTTTCGCGCTGGATGGGCGATGTTCCGACCGAGGCTGTGACCGTGTTTTGCCTTGCCACCGCAGCCCTTTCGGCCCTGACCCATCTGGGGTTTGAGACGACCTTATGGCCCACGGGCCCCATCGGTTGGGCCAGTGTGGCGGCTTTGGGGCTGGGTCCGGTGGGACTGGCGTTTTTCACATGGGATGTCGGCATGAAGCGCGGCGATATTCAAATGTTGGGCACGCTGTCTTATGCGGCACCCTTGCTGTCGACGTTGGTTTTGGTGGCGACAGGTCAAGCGAAAGTAAGCCCTATGCTGGGCCTAGCGGCCCTTGCCATCACCGGCGGGGCGGCGCTTGCCGCCCGCGCCAGCCGCAAAGCGCCTATTGCGTAAGGCGGACGATTTCTTCTTTCAGGCGCAGTTTTTGCTTTTTGAGAGCGGCAATTTCCAGATCGTCGGCGGCAGGCTGGCGCTGCGCCGCCTCTACCACGGCAGAGAGGTGTTCGTGTTTCCGCTGCAACGCGGTGACGTGCGAAGAGATGCTCATCTTAACCCTCATATGACAGTTTCTAGGAACTCCAGTGGACCACGAATCCGCAGATCTGTCACGAAATCTTCACAAGAAGATGCAGCGCATTTTAGGCAAATCAGCCAAACTCAGCCGATAGGTCGGCACCGTCACGCAAAACGGCATTGGCGCGAGGCGTATAGCTTTCGCGGTCGCCGTCATGCGCTGCACCTTGATGCGTGACCAAGGGCGCAAGCAGCCGAAACGCTGCCCGCCCGCCCTTGCGTGCGCGCAAGATCACCCGCAGCGCAGGCCGCCCTTCGCGCGCGGCTAGGGGAAGCACCACAGCAGACCCAAGGCGGGGGCCAAGGCAGGCCAGAACCTCTGGCAAGCCATCGGTGCCAAAGATCATCGTCAGCCAGCCGCCCGGTTCCAGCCGTTTTGATGCCGCAGCCACCCATTCGGCCAAGGGCAGTTCCGCCCGCAAAGCCGTATCTCGCCCCAAGATCGGCGAGGGCGAGCCTGCGCGTGGATACCAAGGTGGGTTGGCAATGACATGGTCAAACCCCACCCGCAGGGCGGCTGGCATGGCGGTCAGGTCGCCCATAACCACGTTCAGCGCCACGCCGTTTTCGGCCGCATTCTGCCGTGCCAAAGCGGCGTAATCTTCTTGCAGCTCTAGCCCCGTTTGCACCAATCCCTCCACGCGGGATGCCAAGCACAGGCTCGCCGCCCCCACGCCGCAGCCCAAATCTAGCACACTTTCCCCTGCTTTGGCCGGGCAAGCCGCAGCCAACAGCACGGCATCGGTGGCCGCGCGGTAGCCCTGTTTGGGCTGCCACAGGTGCAGCTTTCCGCACAGAAAGGCGTCGTGGGTTAGATCACCCGTCATTGTGGCAGGCAATCAAGCGGGAAATCATTATCCACCAACACCGCCCGCGCCAGAAAATGATCGCGCTCTGCCACCATCAAGCGGCGGGGCAGTAGAAAGCTTGATCCACCAAGGATGCTCATGTGGACGTCCATTTCAAAGGCCGCTATACCCTCGCCCGAAAGCAAGGCTTGGGCGAAAGCAATCAAAGTCGGGTCGGTGGTGCGTAACAATAGGCGCATCGGTCTGGTTTACGGTGCGCAAGGCCCCATGTCGAGACGCAGGAATTGTCAATGCAAGTAGGTAGCCCACCCGCAGATGCCAAGCCGCAAGATACGCTGGCTTTGGCTTTGGCCAGCGATATGTCGGCGGTGAATGTGCTGATCCGCGACCGTATGGCCTCGCGCTACGCGCCGCGCATTCCCGAAGTGACAGCGCATTTGGTCGAGGCGGGGGGCAAACGGCTGCGCCCGATGCTGACCTTGGCCGCGGCAACGATTTGTGGGTATCGGGGCGACAATCACATCAAACTGGCCGCCACGGTCGAGTTTATTCATACCGCGACCCTGCTGCATGATGACGTGGTCGATGAAAGCAGCCAGCGGCGAGGGCGTCCTACCGCGAACCTGTTGTGGGATAACAAATCCTCGGTTCTGGTTGGCGATTACCTTTTTTCGCGCAGTTTTCAGCTGATGGTGGAAACCGGATCGCTGCGCGTGATGGATATTTTGGCCAATGCCAGCGCCACGATTGCCGAAGGCGAAGTGCTGCAATTGACGGCCGCGCAAGATCTGAAAACCGATGAGGCGATTTATCTGCAAGTGGTGCGGGGCAAAACCGCAGCGCTGTTTTCAGCCGCAACCGAAGTGGGCGGCGTGATCGCAGGTGTTGGCGAAGAGCAGGTCCGCGCCTTGTTTGATTATGGCGATGCCTTGGGGATTGCGTTCCAGATTGCTGATGATCTTTTGGATTACGGCGGATCCTCGGCCCAGATTGGCAAGAACACGGGCGATGATTTCCGCGAACGCAAGGTAACCCTGCCTGTCATCCGCGCCTATGCGGCGGCGGATGCCGAGGGGCGTGCGTTTTGGCAGCGGGTGATCGAAAAAGGCCAGCAGGAGGATGGTGATTTGGCCCATGCCATGGCATTGTTGACCCAAACCGGCGCCCTAACTGCCGCGCGCGACGAAGCATTTGCTTGGGCTGAAAAGGCGCGGGCAGCGCTTGCCACCTTGCCTGATCATCCGCTGCGCCAAACGCTGTCCGACCTGACCCACTATGTGGTCAGCCGCGTCAGCTAAACTGGCCTTAGTCAAAAATCCCCGTCACCCGCCCAAATAGCATAAACGCGCGGGCGGTGCGGGTGTCAGACAGGGCGGTGAGGTCGCTGTCACTGGCGCGAGGTTCTAGCGTCACCATAGCTTTGTCAAAGCTGCGCAAGAAATGGTGGGCCGCATCGCGAAACACATCATCGCCACGCATCCGCGCAGCTGTCAGTGCAAGCGACGAGCGGTCGCGCACCCCGCCCAAGCCCGCGATGATCCCTCCCCGCTCGCCCGCCGCAAACTTGCGCCAAAGCTCGGGCCTTGGGTGATCTGCGGTCAGCGCATCGACAAAAATGCCATCTTCGGCCAAAAGGTTCAGCACATCTTGGGCCGCACGGATCAGTTTGGCCAAGCCATGATCGGTGAGCGCCAAGCGCAGGGCGCGAAAGCCCTCGGCGTCATCAGGGCTATCGGGAAAATGCAAGGCGCGCAGCACATCGGCCACCTCAACGAAGGCGGGAAGGTCGATCATCTCGGTGCCTAGGGCCAAGGTGGGTTGCGCATTGGGTTCGTGGTGGGCAGGCGGCGCTAGGGCCGCTGCGATCTGCGCTTGGGCGAGGGGCAGGCTGGCCTCAGGCGCGCTTGGTGTATCGGTGCTTTGGCGCACCACTGGCGCGCGCGATTGGGCGGCGCGCAAGCCTTCGATCGTGCGTTGCAGGGCGGCTGTTTGCGCGTGCAGGTTGCGGATCGCCACAATCGTGCCCACCAAAACCCAAGCCAAAATTACCGGCAGAGCCGCCCCCAAGGCCAAAAGGCCCCAGCCCAAAAGCCCCTCTGTCCGCCAACCGGCAAAGGCATAAAGGCCTGCAGCCCCAAGCCAAACGGCACTAAAGGCCAAGGCGATCAGGCGCGCTACGCTGTCTTGCGCGCCGTCTTGGGCCGCAGGCATTGTGCCGGAAGATGTGGAAGAATTTCGTGGCATAGTGCCCCTGCCTTGCGCGCACTGCGCGAAGCGTCCGCTCAGATGAAGCGGACGCTGATAATTTCGTAGCTTTTTTGTCCGCCGGGCGTGCGCACTTCGACGGTGTCGCCTTCGTCCTTGCCGATCATGGCGCGCGCCAGCGGCGAGCGAATGTTCAAAAGGCCACGTTCCAGATCGGCCTCAACCTCGCCCACGATCTGATAAGTCTTTTCTTCGCCACTATCCTCGTCGGCCACCACGACATGGGCACCAAACTTGACCGAGCCTGTGAATTTCGACGGGTCAATGACATCGGCCCGCGATAAGACAGCTTCCAGCTCTTTCACACGGCCTTCGATGAAGCTCTGCTTTTCGCGCGCGGCGTGGTATTCGGCGTTTTCCGACAGGTCGCCATGTTCGCGCGCCTCCGCAATCGCGCGGATCACGGCGGGGCGCTCCACCGACTTTAGCTGCTTAAGCTCTTCATCCAGCAGGGTAAACCCTGCCCGCGTCAACGGAATCTTTTCCATAGCCTCACTCTGCCAAACAACAAGGTCATGGCCCTTGGCGGACCATGACCTTGCTTCGCTTACAGCAAAGCGCGGCAGGGCTTGAAATGCAAGGGGTAGGGCGTGAATTAAGCAGCGAATAATCGCGCTGCAGGGCCGCTTGCGTTAGAATCTTGCCGTAAAGGTGCCAGAAAGTAGCCTTTCGTTGCGCCAAGTCTCGATGGTGGCGTTGACGCTTGGGCCCAGTTCGGGCAAGGACAGGCAAAGGGTTTTGAGGGGAAGATCATGGCACAAGACATCGTGCGCGAAGAGATGGAGTATGACGTGGTCATCGTGGGGGCTGGTCCCTCTGGCCTGTCGGCGGCGATCCGGTTGAAGCAACTGGATGCCAACCTGTCGGTGGTTGTGCTGGAAAAAGGGTCCGAAGTGGGGGCACATATCCTGTCGGGCGCTGTGCTGGACCCGTCTGGTCTTGATGCTTTGCTGCCCGAATGGCGCACGATGGGCGCGCCGATCAAGACCGAAGTGAAAGAGGATAACTTCTATATCCTTGGGCCGGCCGGTCAGATGCGCATCCCGAACTGGCCCATGCCGCCCTTGATGAGCAATCATGGCAATTACATCGTCTCGATGGCCAATGTCTGCCGCTGGCTGGCGCAACAGGCCGAAGCCTTGGGGGTCGAGATTTTCCCCGGCATGTCATGCTCGGAACTGGTTTACGGCGCTAACGGCGAAGTGCGCGGCGTTGTGGCGGGCGAGTTTGGCAAGAACGCTGATGGCACCCCCGGCGCGTCTTATGAACCGGGCATGGTTCTGGCGGGCAAGTATGTCTTCCTGTCCGAAGGCGTGCGCGGCAGCTTGGCCAAGGAAGTCATCGCCAAATACGATCTTTCCGCTGGCAAATCGCCGCAGAAGTTTGGCCTTGGCATGAAAGAGATCTGGCAGATTGACCCTGCCAAGCATCACGAAGGCCGTGTGACCCATACGATGGGCTGGCCCTTGGGGTCGAATGCGGGCGGTGGGTCGTTTATCTACCACCTTGAAAACAATCAGGTCTATGTGGGCTTTGTGGTCCACCTGAACTACGAAAACCCCCATCTTTATCCCTACATGGAATTCCAACGCTTCAAGCATCACCCGATGGTGGCTGATTTGCTTAAGGGCGGCAAACGGGTGGCTTATGGCGCGCGCGCAATTTCCGAAGGCGGATGGCAGTCGATCCCCAAGATGGTTGCCCCCGGTGTAGCACTGTTGGGTTGCACCGCTGGCTTGGTCAACGTGCCGCGCATTAAGGGCAACCACAACGCCATGCTGTCGGGCAAGGCTGCGGCAGAGGCGGCCTTTGCCGCGATCAGCGCGGGGCGCAGGGGTGATGAGCTTTCGGCCTATGAAGCCGATGTGCGCGGCGGGGCCATTGGGCGCGATCTGAAAAAGGTGCGCAATGTGAAGCCCTTGTGGTCGAACTATGGTCTTATTGCGTCGCTGATGGGCGGCGGTTTGGATATGTGGCTGAACACCTTTGGGATGACAGCCTTTGGCACGCTTAAGCACCGCAAGACGGATGCCGCAGCCACGGGTCTGGCTGCGAAGTTCAAGCCGATCGACTATCCCAAGCCAGATGGTGTGCTGTCGTTTGACCGGCTGACCAACATTTCCTTCTCGGCCACCAACCACGACCCTGACCAACCTGCGCACCTAAAACTACGCGATGCCTCTGTGCCGATTGCGGTGAACCTGCGCGATTATGACGAACCCGCACAGCGCTATTGTCCGGCAGGGGTTTACGAGGTGGTCAAGGAAGAGGGCAAAGACCCGCGCTTTCAGATCAACTTCCAAAATTGCGTCCATTGCAAAACCTGCGATATCAAAGACCCAAGCCAGAACATCACCTGGACCACGCCGCAGGGCGGCGGCGGGCCGAACTATCCCAATATGTGACGGGGCTACACCCTCACTGAAACGTCATGGAATGCGGGGCTGTTTGTGACAGCCCCGCATTGCTCTTCATAGCGTGGCGCTTTAGCGTGGCTTTACGCCAAAGGAGCCTTGAATGCCGCGTTTGACCCTGACCATTGCGCTGATCTGTGCGCTTGCGGCCCCCCCAACCCCAGTTTTGCCTACCACCACCGCCAAAGATGCAAATTCCGATGCCGTGGGCCTGCCGCACAGTGCCGGGGCTTACCTTGCCGCACGAGCAGCCGCTTCGCATAATGATTTTGCCTTGGCGGCAGAGTGGTATGAGCCGGCCCTAAAGGCCGACCCAGAAAACCCCGAACTGTTGCAAGGCGCCTTGGTGGCCAATGTGGCGGTGGGGAATATGGAAGCGGCCGCCAAATTGGCACGCACTTTGAAAAAGATAGGCTCTGTCAGCCAAGCTGCGCAGATGGTGATGGTCGCCGACGATACAATGAAAGGCGACTATGCCGCGATTTTGAAGGATCAAGCAGACGGGGCC
The DNA here is from genome assembly GCA_945862465.1 of Pseudorhodobacter antarcticus. GTDB lineage: Bacteria > Pseudomonadota > Alphaproteobacteria > Rhodobacterales > Rhodobacteraceae > Stagnihabitans > Stagnihabitans antarcticus_A. Next base: position 16,123 of record CAMAYO010000030.1, read on the forward strand.
ACGATTGGCAAATTGATGGACGATCTGGTCACGGCTTGGTCGCAGGTTGGCAAGGGCAAGATATCGCAAGCCTCGGACACCTTTGATAAAATGATCGCCACCTCGGGAATGGAGGCCTTTGGCGTCTATCACAAGGCCTTGGCCTTGGCCCAAACTGGCGACTTCGACGGGGCCGAAGCGCTGTTTGAACGGCCAGAGTCCGCCGCGATCCACGGTCTGCGGCGCGGCGTTTTGGCGCAGGTGCAGGTCTTGTCGCAACTGGATCGGGGGCAGGATGCCATCGCTCTGATTGATTTTGTTTACCGCGGCGCGCCGGATGCGGGCATGGCAGTCCTTCGCGAAAGGCTGGCGCAGGGCGAAAAGATCCCCTTCGATGTCGCCCGCACCCCCCAAGATGGCATGGCCGAGGCGTATTTTTCCTTAGCCACCCTGCTGGTTGGCCAGCCCAATGACACCCTTACCCTGCTTAACGCGCGTATCGCTGCGGCGCTGCGGCCTGATCATGTCGAAGCGGTGCTGATGTCAGCGCGGCTCTTTGACAAACTGGGTCAATATGATCTGGCGCAAAGCACTTTTGCACAGGTGCCGCAGGGTGATCCTGCCTATGTTTCGGCCATTATCGGGCAGGCTTCCTCGGCGCAAATGGCGGGCAAGCCGCAAGAGGCTGCTGCCTTGCTTAAGGGGTTGGCGGGCAAGAACCCGGACAATGCCGGCGTGCTCAGCGCTTATGGCGACAGCCTGCGCAGGTTGGATCGGTGCGATGCGGCGATTGGGGTTTATTCGCAAGCCATCGCCCTGATCAAAACCGCTGTGCCTGCCGATTGGGCGCTGTTTTACCGGCGGGGGGGCTGCCGTCAGGCCCAAGGCGATTGGCCAAGGGCCGAGGCGGATTACAAACTAGCCCTCTCTCTAGCGCCGGGCGAGCCGCGCATTTTGAACGAGTTGGGCTATAGCTACGTGGATCGGGGCGAGAACTTGCCCCAAGCCCTTGCCATGATCCAACAGGCCGTGGCCGCAGCACCCGACGAGGGCTATATCATCGACAGTCTGGCATGGGCCTATTTCCGCCTTGGCCGCTATGACGAGGCGGTAGCCCCGATGGAGAAAGCCTCGCTTTTGATGCCGGTGGACCCGATTGTGACCGACCACCTTGGCGATGTCTATTGGATGGTAGGCCGCAAGCGCGAGGCGCAGTTCCAATGGCACCGAGCCTTGTCCTTCCAACCGGAACCCAAGGACGCCACCCGCATTCAGCGCAAGCTGGACAAGGGTTTGGATCAGGTCTTGCAAGGCGAAAAGGCGCAAGGCGGCAATGGCGGCTAAGGGCGAGATTTCCCCTAAAGTTCAGCGCATAGCGCGGGCCAAGGTGAACCTTGCCTTGCACGTCGTGGGCCGGCGGGCCGATGGGTATCATCTGCTGGACAGTTTGGTGGCCTTTGCCGATTTTGGCGATGTGGTCACGGTCGAACCAGCCCCTTCGCTCAGTTTGTCGATCACAGGGCCTATGGCCGCTGGCCTATCGGCGGGGCCGGATAACCTTGTTCTAAAGGCCGCGCAGATGTTGGGCAGTCCGCTAGGGGCCGCCATCACCCTAGAGAAGCGGTTGCCTATCGCCTCTGGCATCGGGGGCGGGTCGGCTGATGCCGCGGCGACGATGCAGGCGCTGAGCGCGCTTTGGGGCTGTGCTGTGCCGGATGCGGGTCAGGTGCTGGCCTTGGGGGCAGATGTGCCGGTGTGTTTGGCGGGGCAATCCTGCCGGATGGCAGGGATTGGCGACCAGATTTCCCCTATAGCGCTGCCTCCTGCGCATCTTGTGCTGGTCAATCCGGGCGTGGGCTTAAGCACCGCTGCGGTCTTTGGCGCCTTGCTGCGCCGCGATAACCCGCCCCTTCCGCCAGTCGCCCCCATGCCTGATGCGGTAGCCTTGGCCGCCTATTTGTGCCACTGCCGCAATGATCTGGAAGCCCCCGCGCTGTCCATTGTGCCGCAGATTGGCGCTGTGCTTGCGGCTTTGCAGGGGCAAACGGGGTGTTTGCTGGCGCGGATGTCAGGTTCGGGGGCGACTTGCTTTGGCCTTTTCGCCAGCGCCAGCGCCGCCGTGGCTGCTGCCACCGCCCTGCGCGCGCAGTCTGGCGCGTGGTGGGTGCAAGCGACCACCATGGCCTAGGCCTGCGCTACAGGTGCCGCACCATGGTGATGGAACTGGCAAAGCCAAAGACAAAGCGCAAAAGCCCGATGTCGTGCTGCTGGGTTTGCACAAAGCCCTCGCGGCGGTAAAGCCTTTGCGCAGGGGTGTTCGCGGCAATGACATCCAGCCTCACCCCGTTGTATCCGCGCGTTTGGGCTTGATCACACAGGGCGTGCAGCAGGGCCGTGCCGATGCCTTGCCCCCGCGCTTGGGGGGCAACACAGATGCCGTCGATCAGGAAGTTGTCGTTATCGACCTCGCTGGACAGCAGACCGAGGAGCACCTTGCGCCAAAGCCCACCCCAAGGGCCGTAAAACTGCCGCAGGGCCTGCGGGTTGCCCATGGCAAAGCTGCCTTTGGGCGTTTTGAAACCGGCAAGGCCCAGCAGGCTGCCATCCTGTGCCGTGGCGATCAGCACATGATCGGCGCGGATCACGTTTTCTAAAAAGGCCAAAGCGCGGCGGTCTGGCCCCAGAACCCTGCCCAACTTGGGCCCAAAGGCGTGCCAATAAAGCTGTGCTGCATCTGGGCGCAGGGAATTTGGCAGGCCATGCGACAGGGTCCAAGCGCCCGTCATAGGGCTGCCAACAGGGTGGCCGCGGCGGTGGCCCCCAAAATCCAGCCCTCTTCAGCGCGCACTGCGGCGGGTGCTTCGGCCAACATCCCCGCCAGATCGCCGCTTTGCCCCACCCGCGACAGGGCTTGCGCCAAAAGACGCACTTGCACTTCGTCCTTAATGCTTGCGGGGCCTAAGGCTGCGGTGACGGCGGGGGCGAGGAGCGAGGGGTAAACCTCGGCCAAGGTCACAGCCGAGGCTGCCTCAAACGGCCATACGCTGGCCCCAAGCTGGGTTGCCAAGCGGTGGATCATGGGCAGGCCCATCAGGCTTTGCCCGCCGACCGCGCCCGTGGTGAAGAGCTTCCATACAGGTTGGGCGCGGGGAACCAAACGCTCGACCCATCGGCGTTCGGCCAGCCCCAAGACGGCATAGTCCACCGTTTTGCGCGGCGACAGGTGGGCAAAGCTTTGCCCGTTGGGATGGCCCCAAAACGGGCCTTGCCCACCGAACTGGCCGTTGATGGCATCGGCCACGGCGAAGCGGTTGTTCAGATTGGCGGGGCTGTCGGTGATCTGCGCCGCCAGCCAGCGCCAGACAGCGCGCGCTTGGGCTTGGCCTGTCAGGCGCGGGGCAAAGCCCGCAGGGTAGCCCAAGGCAAAGTCGACACCGATCAGCAAGCTTTCCCCTGCTGAGCGGGTTTGGGCAATCAACGCCACGATGGCCTGTTCGGCCAGATGGCGGCTTGGGTGATAGGTTGTAACCACGCCTGTGGCGCTGGCTTGTCCGATCCAGATCGCATCTGCTTGGGGCGATTTTTTGGGCGGCGCACTGGACGCCGACCAATCCACCACGGCGATGCGGTCAAAGCGGGTCATGTGGACTTGGCCAGGCGCGCGGCCAATGCCGCAAGGTCTTGCGGGGTGTTGGCATTGGCAAAGCTGCCCTTGGGAAACGTGGCCCAAGTGCCGCCTTGCATCTGCGCAAAATCACGCAACCGTGCCACCGCGCCTGATCTTAGAAATGTCTCCAATGCAGCCAGGCAGGCGGTGGGCCAAAGCCCATAGGTCGGATGCACATCCTCGCCACTTTGCGCCAAGGCGGGGTGGCCCCCTTCGGCGGCAAGGCAGAGGCGGGGGACGAGATCGGGCGGGACAAAGGGACCATCGCAGGGAACTGTGACCAAGGCTGTGGCCCCCTGTGCAACAGCCCAATGCAGGCCCCCAAGAACGCCCGAAAGCGGGCCTTGGACTTCTGCATCGGCCAAAACAGGCAGGCCCAGAAAGGCAAAGCGCTGCGCATCGCCATTGGCGGACAGGGCCAAGTTTTCCACTTGCGGGCCAAAGCTGTCGGCCACCCATTGCACCAAGGGTTGCCCGCCCAAGGGCGTCAGCGCCTTATCGCCGCCCATGCGCCGCCCCGCCCCCCCCGCCAATATGACACCGACTATGCGCAAGGCTTGGCCTTTGCTGGTACAGAGGAAGGCGCCGCCGATTACTCGGCCGCAGTTCCCTCGATCCGGGTTTCTACGACGCCGGGAAGCTTGGCAAATTCACGCGAAATGGCCTTGGGGAGATAGGCGACGCTTAGGCTTTCAAACCCCGGCAGTTTGCTCAGCACGGTTGAGACCGAATTGCCACACAGCGCCTTGGGCGTGGAGCCTTGGGCTTTTGCCTCGGCAATGGCTTGATCAGCCACCGCCAGCGGCACGACGATGGTTTGTTCGGTGGCATAGAAGATGCCGTTGCTTTGGAAGGCGATGTAATTGTCTAACGCGGCGGGGAACATGCCGAAATGCATGTCGTCTCGTTCCGGCGCCATGCCGTCCATCAAAGCCCACGATCCGGCGGGGTCGTAAAGCACGCGTTCGCTGCCGTTGATCACCAAGGCACTGTGCGCCCCGGAATTGCTGCGCCCGTTGATCGAGGTGATGAGTGTGATCGTGGCCGGCCCTTCGGCCACATAGGGCGTATAGGCCAAGGGCTCTTGGCTGGCCGCTTGGCGTTCGGCCCCGCAGCCGACCAGAGCGACCAATGAGAGACAAAGGCAAAGACGTGGCAGCATCGCGTCACCTATGGGCCAAGAAAAGCGCCGCGCCAGATCGGCGCGGCCTTTAGGGTCACGCGTTGGAAAGCGCCATGACGATCAGGATCAGAATGCTGATCACAGTGCCCCAAACGGACATCTTGATGAAGGTTGCAAAGGTCTTTTCCTGCGCGCGGATGTCCATGCTGCCTGGTTTGTGTTCGCTCATAGTGTCCGTCTCCCTCGTACAAAGCCAAATGGTCCGCAGACCTTTGCGCTGGCATTATCCGATAAGTGCTGCCCTGTCACGGGTGCTTGTGCCTTTCGCGGGGTCAATCCGCGTCAACGCCGCTGCCAGCCCCAAGCGCCGTCTGACAACAGGGTGCGGGTGATCTGGCTTTGTCGGTGAAGGCAGTTCAGGTGGGCCAAGGTCTCTGCTAAGGCGAGGCCAAAGTCTTCTGGCCCAAGGCTGCGGCGGTAGAGGGCGGAAAAGCAATCGACCGCGCGGATGGGAGAGGACAGATGATCCAACAGCCGCGCCAAAGCCGTCTCGTGCGAGGCGATCTTTTGCGTCAGGCGCAGGGGCAGGCCGGTGAAGGGCAGTTTGTGGCCGGGCAGGATCAGCTGATCAGGCTGCGCCAAGGGCTGAAATCTGCGGCAACTTGTCAGCCACTCGCTTAAGGGGTCGGCATCGGGTTCGGTGGCATAGACGCCGATGTTGGGGGTGATGGTGGCCAAAAACTGGTCGCCGCCCAGAACGAGGTGGTCATCAAGGCTCCACAGGGTTGCGTGATCGGGTGCATGGCCTTGGCCTAGGCGTACCTGCCAGCGCCGTCCGGCGGCATGCAGAACTGTGCCCTCTTCAAGGCGAGCGAAGCCCAAGGGCATGGGGTCGACGACATCACAGAAGTTGAAGGGGCGTTCGGCAGCCTTTTGGGCCAGCGCCTCGGCCCCCAGCCCGGCGCGGGTCAGGAATAGGGTTGATTCGGGCGATCTGGTGGCCTGTTCGTCCAGCGTGAGCATCCGTGCGTAAAGCCAGGCCGTGCGGGTGATCACCAACTCAGCCCCTTGGGCTTGGAACCAACCGGCGAGGCCCAGATGGTCGGGGTGGTGATGGGTGACAATCAGCCTGCCCACAGGTTTGCCACCCAAGGGCCCCGCCAATAGCGCCTGCCAAATGGCTTTGCCGCGCTTGGAGGACAGGCCGGTATCCACAATCGTCCAGCTTGCGCCATCGTCCAGCGCATAGGCGTTCACATGGTCCAAGGCCCCGGGCAGAGGCAGGCGGAGCCAAACGATGCCTTCAGCGACCTTAACCGCTTGCCCCTCTGCCGGAGGATCGGGGAAGGGAAAGTGCAGGGGTTTTGTTACGCGCGCAGCGCTTTTGCCGACAGATCAGACAGGCCCGCAGCCCCGTGCTGCGCCTCGGCAAGCCAAGCGGCGTGGCGGGGCAGCAGGCGGGTGATGGCAAAGCGGGTCAGGGGCAGGCGGGTCGGATCGGCTTGCGCCGCTTTCAGGTGAAAGCCCGCGCCCAAAACTTGAGCAAAGGCGCTTTGATAAGCCACCGCAGCACCGGATCGATCCAGCGCGTCTTGCGCCAAAAGGGTGTGGGTCGCCGTGCGCAGCGCCTGCACCGCCTTGATCACGGGTTGGCCAAGGTCGGGGGGCGACAGAGCGGCGGTTTGCGCCACCTCGTCCAGCAGAGCAAAGGCTGCAGCGCCGTTGTCCATCATCTTGCGGCCCACCAAATCCAGCGCCTGAATGCCATTCGTGCCTTCGTAAATCTGCGTGACGCGCACATCGCGGGCGAATTGGGCCGCTCCGCTGTCTTCGATAAAGCCCATGCCGCCATGCACCTGAATGCCCACGTGCGCCACATGATGTCCGGTGTCTGTGCCATAAGCCTTGGCGATGGGGGTCAAAAAGGCTGCGCGGGCTTGCCATGCGGCATCGTTCGTGGCGCGGCCCATGTCGATGGCCACGGCGCAGGCCAGCCCAATTGCGCGGGCGGCATAGGTTTCGGCGCGCATCTCGGCCAGCATCCGGCGCACATCGGGGTGGCCTATGACACCCGGCCCCTCTAGCGCCGCGCGGCCTTGCACCCGCGCTTCGGCATAGGTCAGCGCTTGTTGTAGGGCGGCTTCGGCCACGCAGACCCCTTGCATTCCCACGCCCAACCGGGCCGCGTTCATCATGGTGAACATGGCGGCCATGCCTTTGTGCGGTTCGCCCACAAGCCAGCCCTTGGCCCCTTCATAGGCCATAACGCCGGTGGGGGATCCGTGCAGACCCATCTTATGTTCCAACCTAACCACCCGCAGCGCGTTGCGTGCGCCAAGGGTGCCCGCCGCATCGGGCAGGATCTTGGGCACCATGAACAGGCTGATCCCCTTGGTGCCAGCCCCACCATCAGGCAGGCGGGCCAGCACAAGGTGGCAGGTGTTTTGCGTGAAATCGTTATCGGCCCAAGAGATGTAAATCTTGTCGCCCGTGATGGCATAGGTGCCATCGCCCAAGGGCTCGGCCTTGGTGCGCAATGCCCCCACATCGGATCCGGCTTGTGGTTCGGTCAGGTTCATCGTGCCGTTCCACTGGCCCGAGATCAGCTTGGGAATATAGAGCGCCTGCAATTCAGGGCTGGCGTGAATTTCCAGCGCATCGATTTGGCCTTGGGTCATTAAAGGGCACAGTTGCAGCGACAGGCAGGCCGATCCCATCATCTCGCCCACACAGGTGGCAAGGGCCAAGGGCAGACCCATGCCGCCGTGTTTGGGCGCGGCGCTGATGCCGATCCATCCGCCTTCGGCCACGGCGCGAAAGCCTGCGGCAAAACCCGGAGAGGTGCGGACCACACCGTCGACCAGCATCGCCGGATGCAAATCGCCCGCGCGGTTGAGGGGGGCGAGGGTGGTTTCTGACAGGCGTGCCGCTTCGGTCAGGATGGCGTCGACGGTGTCGGGTGTGGCATGGCCAAAACGGGCGGTGGCCGCGATCTGGCCAAAGCCCAACGTCGCCAGCAACAGGCGGTAGTCCGACAGGGGGGCTTCGTAGGGCATAAGCGCTCCTTCACAAGGGCGGTGGCGCGGGATAGGACAGGCCAAGGGTATCCCGACCCAAGCCCAATGTTCCAGCCCGAAAGACGCAAAGCCCGCATGGACGCGACGCAAATCTTAGCCCCCGATGCCGATGGCGTGCAACGCGCTGTGGCTTTACTGCGCGCCGCAGAGCTGGTCGCCTTCCCGACCGAGACGGTTTACGGCCTTGGCGGCGATGCCATGTCTGATCTGGCGGTGGCGCGGATATATGAGGCCAAGGGACGGCCAAGGTTCAACCCGCTGATCGCCCATGTGTCGGATATGGCTATGGCGCGGCGCTTGGCGGTGTTTGACGACCGGGCCGAGGCGCTGGCTGCGCGGTTTTGGCCGGGCCCGCTGACCTTGGTCTTACCGCTGCGGGATGATGCGGGCCTGTCACCCTATGTCACAGCAGAACTGCCCACTGTTGCGATCCGTCTGCCGGCCCATCCCGTGGCGCGGGCCTTGATTGCGGCCTTTGGCGGGCCACTGGCTGCGCCGTCTGCCAACCCTTCGGGGCGGGTGTCGCCCACAAGGGCGGATCATGTGGTGGATGGCTTACAGGGCCGCATCGCCGCTGTGATTGACGGGGGGGCCTGTGAAGTGGGCGTAGAGTCGACCATTCTTGGCCTGTTTAACCGCACCGAATTGTTGCGTCCTGGCGGGGTGCCAGTTGAGGAGATTGAGGCGCTGACAGGCCCCTTGGTAACAGGGGGTGACGCAGCCCGACCCAATGCACCTGGGCAATTGGCCAGCCATTATGCCCCGAACGCTCCGGTGCGGTTGGAGGCGGAGGACACGCGCGCTGGCGAAGTGCGCATTGGCTTTGGCGCTGGGCCATGTGACCTGAACCTGTCGCAAACATCGAGCCTCATCGAAGCCGCAGCCAACCTGTTTCACTTGCTGCGCGCTGCCGATGCCTTGGCCCAAGGCCGCCCCATCGCCATAGCCCCCATCCCTGATACGGGCCTTGGCCTTGCCATCAATGACCGCTTGCGTCGCGCCGCAGCCCCCCGCTAATGCCGCTGGGCGACTTGTTGCGTCGCGGCCAGACCTGTGCGCGGCACGACTTGGCCCTATTTATCCCCAGAACTGATACAGGAATGCGCGAATGGCCTATCTTTTGGGTGTGGATACCGGCGGCACTTATACCGACGCGGTGATCTTGGACGAGACGGCTGATGCCGTGATCGGCAAGGCCAAATCGCTGACCACCCGCGCCGATCTGGCCTTGGGGATTGGCCGTGCTGTTGATGCGGCTTTGGCGGGGGCGGGCGTGCAGCCATCGCAGATTGCCATGGTCTCGCTGTCAACCACCTTGGCCACCAATGCACTGGTCGAAGGGCAGGGGGGCCGTGTGGCGCTGATCTTCATCGGCTTTGATGCCGATGATCTGGAACGCGGCGGCTTGGTTGAGGCGCTGAAGGGCGACCCCGTGGTGCGGTTGGCGGGCGGGCATAATCATGCGGGCGGGCAGGCTGCGGCCTTGGATATGGCCGCTTTGGAACAGGCTGTCACCGAATTGTCGGGCGATGTGATGGGCTTTGCGGTCGCCTCGCGCTTTGCCACCCGCAACCCTGCGCATGAAGTGGCCGCACGCGATTTGATCCGGCGGGTGTCGGGGCGGCCCGTGACGTGCTCGCATGAGCTGTCAGCCAAGTTGAACGGGCCAAAGCGCGCCTTGACGGCGGTGTTAAACGCAAGGCTGATCGGCATGATTGACCGACTGGTCGCGGCGTGCGAGCGGCATTTGGAAGCTGTGGGTATCACAGCCCCCCTGATGGTGGTGCGCGGCGATGGGGCGCTGATTTCAGCGGCCATGGTGCGCGAACGGCCGATTGAAACGATCCTGTCTGGCCCTGCGGCCAGCATCGTGGGGGCACGATGGCTGACGGGGGCAAGTGATGCCTTGGTCAGCGACATCGGCGGCACAACCACCGATGTCGCCCTTTTGCGGAACGGCTTGCCAGAGATTGATCCCGAAGGTGCCCGTGTCGGCGGTTTGCGCACGATGGTTGAGGCGGTGGCGATGCGCACCTCGGGCCTTGGGGGCGACAGTGAGGTGCACGTGCTGGCGACAGGGCTGACGGGCGGGCTGCGCCTTGGCCCGCGCCGGTTGATACCGGTGTCGTTGCTGGCGGTAGAGCATGGTCCGATGGTGCACGCAGCCCTTGATCGGTGGCTGTCATCGGACACGGCGGGCGAGTTTGACGGGCGCTTTGTGATCCCCATGCAGGGCCAAACCGGTGGGCTGACAGCGCGTGAGGCGACCGTGCTGGAACGTGTGACCAAGCCCATGCCGCTGTCACTGGCGCTGACGTCGCGCCTTGAAGTGGCGGCGATGGAACGGTTGGTGGCGCGTGGCTTGGTGATGATTTCAGGCGTCACCCCTTCGGATGCCAGCCATGTTCTTGGGCGGTTGGAGGCTTGGGATGGCACAGCTTCGGTCAAGGCGCTGAAGCTGCTGGCCAAGCGGCGCAATGGGTCGGGCGACCGGATCGCCCTTGACGGTGCCGTGCTGGCACAGGCGGTGATTGACCAGTTGACGGCACAGACGGTGGAATGCCTGTTGGAAGCGGCCTTTGACGAAGACGGCGGCTTTGACGAGCAGGCCGAAGGGCTGGCCCGCCACCCGCTGACCACGGCAGGGCTAAACCGCCATCGTGGCGTGGTGGAGGTGACGCTGCGCCTTGGTGTTCCGGTGATCGGCCTTGGCGCATCTGCCCCCAGCTATTACGGCGCGGTGGGCGAACGGTTGGGCTGTGAGATGATCTTGCCTGAACACGCCGGTGTCGCCAACGCCATCGGCGCTGTCGTGGGCCAAGTGAGCCAACGCGCCCAAGGCTTGGTCAGCAGCCCCGGCGAGGGGCGCTTTACCGCGCATTTGCCCGATGGGTTGCAAACCTTTACCAGCCGCGATGCCGCGCTGGAGGCTTTGGAAACAGCGCTGGTGGCAGAAGCCAACGCCCGCGCCCAAGCCGCGGGGGCGGCTGACCTGCGGGTTACCGCCACCCGCGACATTCGCGAAGCGCAGGTAGACGGCAACCCGATGTTCATCGAGGCCACAGTGACAGTAACGGCATCTGGCAGGCCGCGCGTGGCCCATGAAACCCGCCCCGAAAGCCTGACGATTTCGCCTTGACGCCTTGGGCTTGGTCCAGTACCCCCTCGCGCAGTGGCTAGGTAGCTCAGTTGGTTAGAGCATGCGACTCATAATCGCAGGGTCGGGGGTTCGAGTCCCCCCCTCGCCACCAAACAATCCTCTATTGCCTTATTCCTAAGAATAATTGATGTTTCTTGAAGTTATGGCATTACAGGTGGCACTATGGCTGGCACTACAGATGACTTCTACCCGTCCACTTTGGTCTTGCTAAGCAAGTCTCCCAACTACCATGTGCTGGTTACGATACCGCCACAGTTCCGAAAATCTCCCAAAGACAAGCAGATTAGGCTTTCCACTGGGACCGCTGACCTGAAGAAGGCACAGAAACTCCAACATGGCATAACCGCCAAGATTTACGCATCCTTCGAGAACCCCTTGAAGGAAGAACTAGAAGACATGGCTTCCCACATAATGGGCGCTGATATGCGTGGTTCTATCCCCAAGACTGACATTGAAGACAAGTTGCGTCTCCGCGACACCATACGCTGGTTACAGCAAGAGGTTGATAAGCTGCGAAAACAGCCAGTTGACCCTGAGGACCCAGATGTTGAACATTCCTTAGCCATACGAGCCGCCTACACAGACTACGAACCACGGCTAAAGGCACTGGCTGCTGAGACATACGCCACAAAACAAGCAGTTGAAGGCGTAACCATAGGCGATGTCATCCCCGCTTACCTTGCTGGTCGTAGCTGGGACCGCCTCAAAACAAAATCAGAAGCAGAGAAGTCAATTAGACGTTTTGTGGCTATTGTCGGCGATGTCCCCCTGAGAGAACTCACCAAATATCATGCCTATGGTTATGCAGAAGCACTAGACGCTGAGAGTAAGGCAAACAAGACGATAACCACGGCCATCTCATACGTTACTGCCCTGCTAAAGTGGTGTGAAACGAAGCCATTACTAGGCTTACCATCACAGCCGTTCATTAACCTTCAGTTAAAGAGATATGGTGTAAAAACAGTCGGCTGGAAGAACTTCACCAAAGAACAACTGATGCAACTGTTCGCTTTACCGATGAAAGCCGAAGACCGCTTGTTGTTCACTATCTTGATCACCACAGGGATGCGACTTGACGAAGTGGCCTTACTGACTTGGGACAAGGTCAAGGTAGAAGACGGCATAACCATCTTTGATATTCGGGATTCAGTTGTTAAGAACGGGCCATCAATGCGGCGGATTCCCATACCAGCTTGGGTAAAGATGCCCGAACGTGGCACAGGACGCCTATTCACCTACAGGTTAGACAAGGACGGGAAGGCACAGAATGCAGCCTCTCGCATCCTTAACCGATACATTGACAAAGTGACCTTAGACCCAAAGGTCGTTGCCCACAGCCTTCGTGGCAATCTGAAAGATTTGCTTAGGAATGTTGGTATTTCAGAAGAGTTGCACAACTTCATAACTGGGCATAACCAATCCAATGCAGTTGCTGGTGACTATGGTGACGGACATAGCATGGCGGTTCGACTAGATGCACTGAACAAGGCACAGCACCCTTGGTTACAACAGAGGCCATAGGAAGCCCGCCCAGCGCGATATGCGTTGAGAGCTACCCATGCCTAGCTTTAGCACAGGAAGCCCTCTGGTGACGCTCCTACGGCCTCTACGGACCGCATAGCGGTTTAGATGCCTACGACAGCGCCTAAGAAGGCCATGCCCAGCCATAGTATAGGCATCAGCCACAGCAGAGCCAACAAATGCTTCTTCAGAGATGGGTTCTTATGAGCTACTCCCCGATCTTTGGACAGATTTCCGGCGTGTTTAAGCTACTGCCTGCACCTGCTGATCGGTTTCAATGCTGTTGAAGTAAACCACGGCGGGCGGTTGTCCACCATGGGCAGTGTGAGGGCGTTGGTGGTTGTAAAAGGTGATCCAGCGCCCGATGCCGTTCCTTGCCTGCGACCCTGTCTCCCAAGCGTGCAGATAAACGCATTCATACTTCAGCGACCGCCAGAGCCGTTCGATGAAGATGTTGTCGATGCAGCGACCTTTGCCATCCATCGATATCCGGCTCCCGACCCGTTTCAGCCGGTCGGTCCAGGCAAAGGACGTAAACTGCGATCCTTGATCGGTGTTCATGATCTCGGGCGCGCCGAACTTGTGGATCGCCTCATTCAATGCTTCGACGCAGAAGTCAGCCTCAAGCGTGTTGGAGATACGCCAGGCCAGCACTTTGCGGGTGTACCAGTCCATTATGGCGACGAGATAAAGGAAGCCCCGCCGCATGGGCAAGTAGGTGATGTCGGCGCACCAGACCTGATTTGGGCGATCAATCCGTAGCCCGCCCAGCAGATACGGATAGGT
>CAMAYO010000031.1 GCA_945862465.1 Pseudorhodobacter antarcticus
AACATCGTCTCTGCAATGCGCGCATTGCCGCCAGCGTTCTTTTGGTGGCTTTCCATCACGGGGGCCGCGATGTTGAAATCTTTCGGGTCGGCAAAGCGGCGGATCACATCCATCGACGGATAGGATTGGAAGCCAAATTCCGAACAAAACCGCGGGGCGACATCGCGGTAATGGTCGAAATCGCGGCCCTCGTGCCAGACTGACCAAAAGTGCATATCGCCCTTTTTATCGTCATGCCATGTGTCGCCAAAATCCATCGGGCCGGGAGAGGGGCTAGAGGGCCACCAAACCGCCGCAGGAACCGCCGCCTTCAGCGCCTGTTCGATGGCGCGGTTCAATCGGTCATAGCCCACCAGATACTGATCGCGGTTGGCACGGGTTTCGGGGAACCATGTCAGCGCGCCGATCAATTCATTATCGCCGCACCAGATCGTCATCGAGGCATGGTGATGCAGACGCAGGGCGTTTTGGCGCACTTCTTGCGCGACTTGGGTCAAAAAGGCGTCATCTGACGGGTAGATATGGCACGAGAACATGAAATCTTGCCAGACCATCAGGCCCATTTCGTCGCACAGGTCATAGAACCATGTCGGCTCATACCGCCCGCCGCCCCAGATGCGGATCATGTTCATATGGGCGTCTTTGGCCGATTGCAGCAAGTCGCGGGTGTCAGCCTGATTGATGCGGCCCGCCAAGGCGTCGGCGGGAATCCAATTGGCCCCTTTGCAGAAAATATCGCGCCCGTTGATGCGCACCTTAAAGCCAAGTCCCACGGCGTCTTTTTCGGTGATCAGTTCGGCCTGTCGCAGACCAATGCGGCGCGTTAGCACCTGCGCGCCCATCGCGACGGTCAGGTCGTGCAGCGGCTGTGCCCCCTGCCCTGCGGGCCACCACAGCGCGGGATTGGCGATGGCAAGGTCCGCCTTAGCTTGGCCCCGCCGCACGACAGCTTTGGCTTGCACACCGCAGAGATCAAAGGTCACCTCTTGTCCGTCATCACCTTCAACCTCTGCCGTCACGCTAACCACGGCCAAACCGGGGCTGTGGGTTTGCGTGATCACCAGATGGTCTATACGCGATGGCGATGCGGGTTCCAGATGCAGGTCGCCATAAACGCCAAAGGTGGCCAGCGCGATGTTCCAATCCCAGCCGAAATCACAAGCGGGTTTGCGGATCAGGTTGCCGTTGTGGATGGGGGTGTTGTTGATCGAAAAGGGCAGGAAAAAGCGGTAAGCGTCTTGGCGGCGCTTGGCCTCGGCCGGCACGTTGCCGAAGGTCAGGCTGATGTCGTTCTGCCCTTTGACCAGCACGGCTGACAGATCGACACGGTGCGACAGGAACATATTGTCTGATGTCAGCACCACCGTGCCATTGACCGCAACTGTCACCAAAGTGTCGAGCATCGAGGCCACCAGCACCAGATCGGTGCGGTCAGTCACAAAGCTGCGCTTGGCCACCCATGTGCGATCACAAATCCAGCGCAACCCGTATTCGTTGCGGCCAAAGTAGGGGTCGGGGATCGCCCCCGCCTGAAACAGCGCGTCAATCCCATCGCCGGGGAGTGTGAAAGCCACTGCGTTCTCGCCATTGGATTGCGCAAGCGACCACTCTCCGGCGAGGTTTAGCATGATCAGATCCGCAGCTCGTTGGTTTCGTCAAACAGCGAGGCTTTGGCGATATCGACCTTGAGATGCACCTGCTTGCCGGGCGCGGGGCGGTGTTCGACCGGCACGCGAACCGACATTTGCCGCCCCTCAACCAGCAGCCAAACCAGCGAGTCTGCGCCCATCGGCTCGTCAATTTCCACCACAGCGGGGATGGTATGGCCGGGAATAGCCGCATCAACCATGGTCAGATGTTCGGGGCGCAGGCCCAAAATGGCCTTTGGGCGGTCCAGAATGGCCCCGCCCTCATAGCCCGCCAAATCCAGCGACACATCGCCGAACTTGAACCTTTTGCCGCCATCAACCGTCTCACCTTTGATAAAGTTCATCGCGGGAGAGCCGATGAACCCCGCCACAAACAGGTTGGCCGGACGGTTATAAATGGTCTGCGGCGCATCCAACTGCTGGATGATCCCGCCGCGCATGATGGCGATACGGTCGGCCAAGGTCAGCGCTTCGATCTGGTCATGGGTCACGTAGATCATCGTGTTTTTCAGGCGGTTGTGCAGGCGCTTCAACTCAACCCTCAATTCGCTGCGCAGTTTGGCGTCAAGGTTCGACAGGGGTTCGTCAAAGAGGAAGACATCCACCTCGCGCACCAAGGCGCGGCCGATCGCCACGCGCTGGCGCTGGCCGCCCGAAAGCGCGCCAGGTTTGCGATCCAGCAGCGGCCCGATTTGCAGAATTTCAGACGCGCGCTCGACCCGCTTGGCGATCTCGGCCTTGGGCAGGCCCGCAATCTTTAGGCCAAACGACATATTCCCCCGCACCGTCATCTGCGGATAAAGTGCGTAAGATTGAAACACCATGCCAATGCCCCGTTCCGAAGGCTCGGCCCAAGTGACGTTCTTGCCTTTGATATGGATCTGCCCTTCGGTCAGTTCCAACAGGCCAGCAAGGCAGTTCAGCAGCGTCGATTTGCCGCAGCCCGACGGCCCCAGCAGAACGATAAACTCGCCCTCTTCGACATCAAGGTTCAGGTTCTTCAGAACCTCGGCAGAGCCGAACTTCAGGGTTAGGTTTTTAACGGAAACTGAGTGCATGGTTTCAACCCTTCACGGCGCCGGCTGCAATGCCGCGCACGAAGTATTTGCCTGAGAAGAAATAGATGGCGAGCGGGACCAGACCCGTCAGGATCGTGGCAGCCATATCGACGTTGTACGCCTTACCCCCTTGAGCCGAGTTGACGATGTTATTCAACTGCACCGTCATGGGATAGTTGGTGGGTCCGGCATAGATCACGCCAAACAGAAAGTCGTTCCAAATGCCCGTGACTTGCAAGATCACAGCCACTGTAAAGATCGGAACCGACATGGGCGCAAAGACTTGGAAAAAGATCTGCCAATAGCCCGCCCCATCAACGCGCGCCGCTTTGAACAACTCCGCCGGAAGGCTGGCAAAGTAGTTGCGAAACAACAAGGTCAGCAAAGGCAAGCCAAAGATCGTATGCACCAAAACCACGGCGGGCAAAGTGGAATAGATCCCAAGTTCGCGGGTGATGATCACCAAGGGATAGATCATCACGACATAGGGGATAAAGGACGACAGCAGCAGAATGGTGAAGAAAACTTCCGAGAACTTGAACGGCCAATTGGCCATCGAATATCCCGTCAGCGAAGCGACGATGATAGAAACGATGGTCGAAGGAACGGTGATTTTGATCGAGTTCCAAAAGCCAACCTTAACCCCTTCGCAATAAAGCCCTGTGCAGGCCGAATTCCACGCTTTTTCCCAAGCATCCAAGGTCGGGGTCATCGTGGGAATGAAGATATTGCCCGACTGGATCTCTTGGATGCTTTTCAGCGACGTGATGATCATGATGTAAAGCGGGAACAGAAAGAAGACCGCGCAGACAGTCAGCACCGTGTACACCAAAAAGCGTTGCGGCGTGACAAACGGCTTAGGCTTTGCGCCCGACGGCACGATGGCAGAGGATTTGTTGGCCATGCTCATGCTCCTTAACCCTGCGACTTTTTGCCAAATTCCATGCGAATCCATGGAATGAGCACGATGGCCATCGACACCAACATCACGGTCGATGCCGACAGGGATTGCCCCAGATTGGCCGAGAAGTTTTGATAGATGTAACGCGACGGCACATCCGACGATATGCCGGGGCCCCCATCGGTCAGCGCCACCACAAGGTCGTAAATCCGCACGGCCCCTGATGCCACCAGCACAAAGGTTGTGACCATCACAGCCTTCATCATCGGCAGCACGATTTGAAGATAGGTGCGCCAAGCGGGAATGCCATCAACCTTTGCAGCCTTCCAGATGTCCTCATCAATGCCGCGCAATCCCGCGAGCATCAGCGCCATGACAAAGCCCGTGCCTTGCCAGATGCCCGCAATGACAATCGCATACATCACCATGTTGCGATCGGCGATCCAGCCAAAGGAAAAGCTTTCCCAGCCCATTTGCCGCATGGCGTTTTGCAAGCCGTATTCCGGCGACATGATCCAAGCCCAAACGTGGCCCGTGACGATGAAAGACAAGGCAAAGGGGTAAAGGTAAATCGTGCGGAACATACCTTCTAGACGGATCTTTTGATCCATCATCACCGCCAGCAAAAAGCCCAGCGAGATCATGATGATGATCGCCAAGATGGCATAGGTGATCATATTGGGCATAGCGCCCGTGCATTTGAACTGCCAGCTTTCCTGCCCGATCTTGGTGATCGCAGGGCAGCTCATCCAACGGTCAGAGTTGAACAGGCGTTTGTAGTTGGCAAGGCCAACAAACCCGTCCATCCACTGCTTGGGCGTGAAGATCGGCAAAATTTTGATATTGGTGAAGGAAAACAACACCGTCCAAAGCGTGCCACCAACGAACACACCCAGCACAATCAACATCATCGGCAAGGAGGCTAGTTTGGAACTCAAATTCCTAAAAAGCGGATTTGGCCTGTCCATCTGGTCGTCATCCCTACCTGTAAGGTTCAATTAACAGGCCCGGCCACCCGTTCAGGCGCCGGACCTGCTTTAAGTCAGCTAACGAAGGTCTTACTTCGGAGCAGCTTCGATGATGGACACGAACTTGGCCTGTGCATCCGCAGCGGGCATATCCGGGTTTGCCATGAATTCGGTGAACAGATCGTTGATCTGGTTCAGCGAGTCACGATCGATCATCTGGATGTCGTTCGGGAAGACTGCGGTCGAACCGTCCAGGATTTCCAGACCCTTCTTCATGCAGTCGTTGGCAGCCGACAGGTCAACGTCAGCGCGCATCGGCAGCGAGCCCTTTTTCAGGTTGAAAGCAACCTGAACTTCCTTGGTGACAAGGGTCGAGGCCATCTTCAGCTGAGCTTCCGTCACAGCCGGATCAGCCGACTTGGGGAAGTAGAACACGTCACCGCCGGTGTTCAGAACCGGGGTCACACCCAGACCGGGCAAGCAGTCATAGTCTTGACCTGCAACCATGTTGGCCACGGCGAATTCGCCACCAGCCCAGTCGCCCATGATGTTGGCAGCAGCTTTGCCTTGAATCACAAGACCGACAGCTTCGTTCCACTGGGGAACCATTTTGTCAGCAGGCGTGTACTGGCGGATGTTGGCAAGGGTTTCGAATATCTTGCCGAATTCCGGGCCACCAGCGATTGCCAAGTCACGGTCCTTGTAGACCTTGACGAAGTTTTCAACGCCAGCCTGGGCCACCAGAACGTCGTTGACCATCAGACCAACGGGCCAGCCTTGCGCCATCGACAGCGGCTGAATGCCAGCTTCGACCAGCTTGGGGGCAGCCGCGATCAGCTCGTCGATATTCTTCGGGGGTTCCATGCCAAGGTCGGTGAAGACCTTACGGTTGGTCCACATCCACTGAGCCGAGTGCAGGTTGACAGGCACGCAATAAACCTTGCCATCAACGGTGCACGATTCCAGCTGCGATGCGGGGCGCAGGATGTTGGCCCAATCTTCGGCAGCAGCCAGTTCGGTCAGATCCTGCATCAGGCCAGCCGCGATCAGATCGTCAGCGTCTTTGCCGGGGTTCAGCTGGGTGGCGCCCATCGGGTTGCCGCCCAAGATACGGCTGATGATGATCGGACGCGCAACGTCGCCCGAACCGGCGATAGCGCCGTCAACCCACTTGTTGCCCGTGGCATCGAATGCCTTGGCAAATTCCGCCACAGCGGCGGCTTCACCACCAGAAGTCCACCAGTGGGTGACTTCCAGGTCAGTTGCCATGCCAACGCTCGGCAAAGCCACAGTTGCAGCCAAAACGGCCGCCATCGTAAACGCTTTCATTAGGGTCTCCTCCCCGTTTGTAAATCGTTGTGGGGCGATCCTATAACGTTATAGTTTTTTCAATCAAGCCATCTTTTTGCTTGCGATTGCCATTTTTCAGGGCGTTTCATGCGCCCGACCGGATGTTAAAGCCGCGTGCGGTTTCTAGAAAGAACAGACCCAAACCCGATGAATATGTCGTTGATTTTCTGCACTGCAACATTTGGCATGGCCCCTTCTGAGGGGGGACTTTTGCCTTGCTGTGGCACACAAAAATCCAAGACACCCCCTCCAATTGCTGCGATGCGGCAAGAAAAGCCGCGCCGCGCCCGTAGCGTCTCGTGTCGTCAAAAGCGCACGACCGCCCTGCCCCAAGCGATTCGCGTCCACACCGCCGCAGGGGGGGCAGACAGGTCATGAGCGGCATTTCTTTGCTTCCCCCCGATTCGGACCGCCCGACATTAAAGACCATCGCAGCCGAAACTGGCCTTGCGATTGCCACCGTCTCGCGCGCGCTGAAAGATGCGTCCGACATTGGTGAGGATACCAAGAAGCGCGTGCGCGAAACGGCCGAGCGTTTGGGCTATCGCCCAAACCGCGCGGGCGTGCGCCTGCGCACCGGAAAGACCAATGTGATCGCCTTGGTCCTATCGACCGAGGCTGACGTGATGAACCACACCTCAAAACTGATCTATTCGATTGCCGAGGCACTGCGCGGATCGGCCTATCATCTGGTGGTGATGCCGTTTTTTGGCGACCAAGACCCGATGGACCCGATCCGCTATATCGTCGAGACAGGCTCGGCCGATGGCGTGGTCTTGAACCAAACCCAACCCAATGACCCGCGCGTGCGCTATTTGGCCGACCATAACTTGCCTTTCGCCACCCATGGCCGCACCAATATGGGCATCCCCCATCCCTATTTCGATTTTGACAACGAAGCCTATGCGCGCCTTGCGGTGCGCGAATTGGTCAAGCGCGGGCGCAAAGGGCTTTTGCTGATCCCTCCGCCCCGCTCGCATTCCTACGCAGGGCATATGATTGCGGGCTTTGCCGATGAAGCGGCCAAGTGCGGCGTAAGGTTCGAAGTGACCGATCACATCAGCAGCGATTCCCCCGGCAGCGTGATCGAAGCGGCGATCACCGCCCGCATGGCGCAAGACCAGCGCATCGATGGCATCCTATGCGGATCCACCACCGCCGCTATGGCCTCTGTGGCTGGGGCTGAAAACGCAGGCCTGCGGATCGGGCGCGACTTTGATCTGGTGGCAAAAGAAGCGATCAGCTTCCTGCACCGCTTTCGCCGCGAGATTTTGGTGGTAAAAGAAGATGTGGGCCATGCTGGAACCTTTATTGCCCAATCGCTCATGGCCGCCATTGAAAAGCGCGCCCCCGACCAAGGCCAGTATTTAGAACGTCCAACCCGCGCGGACGACGGATTACCCAAGGGAGAGACCCGATGAAGACGATCAAAGGACCAGCCCTGTTTTTGGCACAATTTGCAGGCGACACAGCCCCATTCAATTCGTGGGACAACATCACAAAATGGGCCGCTGATTGCGGCTATGTCGGCGTGCAAGTGCCCAGCTGGGACGGGCGGCTGATAGATCTCGACAAGGCCGCAAGCTCCAAGACCTATTGTGACGAGCTAAAGGGCATAGCTGCGGCCAATGGCGTGCAGATCACCGAGCTGTCGACCCATTTGCAGGGCCAGTTGGTCGCCGTGCATCCCGCCTATGACACCCAGTTTGACGGTTTTGCCGCCCCCGCCGTGCGCGGCAATCCCAAGGCGCGGGCTGAATGGGCGGTGGATCAGGTCAAAAAAGCCCTGAGTGCAAGCCGCAATCTGGGCCTGACCGAACACGCCACCTTTTCGGGCGCATTGGCTTGGCCCTATCTTTACCCGTGGCCGCAGCGCCCGGCGGGTTTGGTCGAGGAAGCCTTTGACGAATTGGCCCGCCGCTGGCTGCCGCTGTTGAACCATGCCGAAGACTGCGGTGTGGATGTGGCCTATGAAATCCACCCCGGCGAAGACCTGCATGACGGCGTGACTTTTGAGATGTTCTTAGACCGCGTCAAAGGCCACAAACGCGCCAATATGCTGTATGATCCCAGCCATTACGTGCTGCAATGCTTGGATTATCTGGAACATATCGACATCTACCACGAGCGGATCAAGATGTTCCACGTCAAGGATGCCGAGTTCAATCCCACGGGCCGCCAAGGCGTGTATGGCGGGTTCCAATCATGGGTGAACCGCGCGGGGCGGTTCCGCTCTCCGGGCGATGGGCAGGTGGATTTCGGGTCGATCTTCTCCAAACTGACCCAGCATGATTTTTCGGGCTGGGCCGTGGTGGAATGGGAATGCTGCCTGAAGCACCCCGAAGACGGCGCGCGCGAGGGGGCGGATTTTGTGGCCGCCCATATCATCCGCGTGACCGAAAAAGCTTTTGACGATTTCGCCGATGCGGGAACCGACCGCGCCGCCAATCGCAAGATGCTGGGCTTGGGCTAAACGCCCCCAACCCACCCAAGCCGGGGGGCCAGCCCCCCGGACCAAGCCAAAGCCGGGGGGCCAGCCCCCCGGACCCCCCGGGATATTTAGACACGTATGAAAGGGAAAGCGGCGTAGAACATGATCGCAGCGCTTGCCCCCAAACCCTGAAGGAGAGTTTCCATGGCCATCACCGCTGCCCACGTGGCCCGCGCCCCTAGAATCCGCCTTGGCATGGTCGGCGGCGG
Organism: Pseudorhodobacter antarcticus; assembly: GCA_945862465.1. Lineage (GTDB taxonomy): Bacteria > Pseudomonadota > Alphaproteobacteria > Rhodobacterales > Rhodobacteraceae > Stagnihabitans > Stagnihabitans antarcticus_A. The sequence goes on from CAMAYO010000031.1 coordinate 8,627, forward strand.
ACGGGGGGCTTTTATTGGCGCTGTGCACCGCATCGCGGCGCGTTTGGATGATCAGTATGAACTGGTCGCGGGTGCGTTTTCGTCTGACCCCGAAAAATCCGCCGCATCCGCCGCCGATCTGGGCGTGGCGCGCAGCTATGGCTCCTATGCCGAGATGGCGCAGAAAGAGGCGCGGCGCAAAGACGGGATCGAGGCTGTGGCCATCGTCACCCCCAACCATATGCACACCCCTGTCGCGGTAGAGTTCTTAAAGCGCGGCATCCATGTGATCTGCGACAAACCGCTGACAGCCACCCTGCCCGAGGCCAAGAAACTGGCCAAGACCGCCGAGGCCAGCGGCGTGGTCTTTGCGCTGACGCACAATTACACCGGCTATCCGATGATCCGCCAAGCGCGCGAGATGATCGCGGCAGGCGCCTTGGGCGATATTCGCTTGGTGAATGTGGAATATATCCAAGACTGGCTGGCCGAACCAATTGAAGCCACAGGCCAAAAGCAAGCCGATTGGCGCACAGACCCTGCAAGGTCGGGCGCGGGCGGGGCCACGGGCGATATTGGCACGCACGCATTCAACTTGGCCAATTTCGTCACGGGGTTAACGCTGCACGAACTCTCCGCCGATCTGCAAAGCTTTGTTGCCGGACGGCGGGTGGATGACAACGGCCATATCATGATGCGCTATACCTCGGGCGCGCGGGGCACGTTGTGGTGCAGCCAAGTGGCGTCAGGCCAAGAAAACGGCCTGCGGTTGCGGATTTTTGGCACCAAGGGCGGGATCGAGTGGGAGCAGGAGAACCCCAACTACCTGTGGGTCGCGCCCTTGGGCCAGCCCAAATACCGCCTCACGCGCGGCGGCCCGGGCAGCGGAGAAGCGGCGGCGCGGCTGACGCGTATCCCTTCAGGCCATCCCGAAGGCTATCTGGAGGGCTTCGCCAATATCTACGCCGAAGCCGCCCGCGCCATCATCGCACGGCGCGACGGCACCACTTTGGACAGCGCGGTGATCTTTCCGGGACTGAAAGAGGGGCTGGAAGGCGTGGCCTTTGTGGATGCCTGTGTGCGCTCTTCCAAGCGCAACGGCGCTTGGGTCAGCTTGGCCTTATAAGCCCTAGGCCAAATCAAAGGGCAAGGCAGGTCACCCCCGCCTTGCCCTTGCTCTTTGCCCCAACACTCCCCGCGGAGCGTTCCACGCCAGCCCCGAGCGCGGCGCTTAGGCGGGCATTGCCGCCTCTAGCGCAGCGGTCAACCTTGCAACGGTCGCGGGCACATCTTTCAGCTTGTCCAGCCCAAACAACCCCAAGCGGAAGCTGCGGTACTCCGCGCCCTCTCCCACCTGCAAGGGCACACCAGCAGCGATTTGATAACCTGCGGTGCGGAACTTGGCGCCCGTTTGAATATCAGGGTCTTCGGTAAAGCTCACCACCACGCCGGGGGCGGTAAAGCCCTCGGCTGCAACCGACGCCACGCCGCGTGCGGTCAGCAAGGCGCGCACCTGACGGCCCAGATCCCACTGCGCGGCCTTAGCGGCATCAAACCCCATCGCCTTGGTTTCCAGCATTGCATCGCGGAAACCCACCAAAGCATCGGTCGGCATCGTGGCATGATAGGCATGCCCGCCGCCTTCATAAGCCGCCATCATGGCGCGCCATTTCTTCAGGTCGACCGCGAAAGAGTTGGAATTCGTCTCAGCCAACCGCGCCTCGGCCAAGGGGCCCATCACCACGACGCCCGCCGAAGGTGAGGCCGACCAGCCCTTTTGCGGGGCCGAGATCAGCACATCCACACCCGTGGCCGCCATATCTACCCAAATGCACCCGCTTGCAATGCAATCGAGCACCATCAGCGCACCAACCTCATGCGCCGCAGATGCCATGGCAGCAATATAGCCATCGGGCAGGATGATGCCTGACGATGTTTCCACATGGGGGGCAAAGACTGCTTCAGGCTTCACTTCCCTAATTTTAGCAACCACCTCTTCAATCGGGGGCGGCGCAAAGGGGGCGCGGGGCGCGTTGCCCGACCGCTTTGCCATGATCACATGGGTTTCGCCTGCAAATCCGCCCGCCTCGAAAATCTGGGTCCAGCGATAGGAAAACCATCCATTGCGCACGATCAGCACTTTGCCTTGGCCAAACTGGCGCGCCACCGCTTCCATCGCATAGGTGCCGCCACCGGGGATCAGGGCCGTGGCGGTGCCGTGATAGACCTCTTTCAACAGGGCCGAGATGTCGCGCATGACACCTTGAAAGCGCTGCGACATATGGTTCAGCGAGCGGTCGGTGAACACCACCGAAAATTCTTGCAATCCCTGCGGGTCAACATGGGCGAGTGGCAATGTCATCGGAATCTCCCTCTTTTGCGCAAAGTTAGCGCAACTTTCCTGCGCCACAAACCTCATTTCCGACAGATTTCATCCAATTGGCCCTGCGCGGCGCTCTTCTGTCAGCAAAACATTGGCCTCCACATTGCCAACCCCCGGCAAGGTCATGATCCGGCGGCGCAGCACACGCTCGAAATCAGCGATGTCGCGGGCAACCACGCGCAGGCGGTAATCGAACAGGCCCAAAACGTGCTGCACCACCTGCACTTCGGGAATGGCCACCACCGCGCGCTCAAAGTCTTCCAAAGACACACGGCCCTTGGCCGCCAGTTTCACGCCCAAAAACACCGTCACCCCAAAGCCCAGCGCCGTGCGATCCACCTCTAGCCGCAGCCCTTTGATCACCCCCGCCTCTTCCAGCCGCTTTTGACGGCGCCAAGCCGCAGGCTGCGACAGGCCCAAGCGGCGGCCCAGTTCGCCTGCCGAAAGCCCGCCATCCAAAGCCAAAGCCCGCAACATGGCGCGGTCCAGATCATCAAGGTCGATCACAGCGGCAATCCTTCGCTGTCTTTGATCGTGGCGATCAGCATCAGGGCTTCTACCTCGGCGATATGGGGCAAGGCTAAGATGCGGTTGCGGTAAATCTCTTGATACTGCGCCATATCGCGGGCGATCACGTTCAGGCGCACATCGACACGGCCCAAAAAGGTTTCAATCCCGATGACTTCCGGCACCAAGCGCGCCGCCTCGATGAACTCGTCAAAAGCGCGGGGGTTGGTTTTATCCAGCGTAAAGCGCAGCGACACTTCCACCTCATAACCCATCCGCCGCCAATCGATCACCGCGCGCAACCCCTTGACCGCGCCCTGATCGCCCAACCGCTCCATCCGCCGCCAGAGCGTTGCGGTTGTAACACCCGCCCGTTCGGCCAAGACAGCCCTGCTGGCTGCAGGGTCTGCCAGATAATGGCGCAAGATGCGGCGGTCAGTTTCGTCGATGAACATGAATTTTCCAACATATCAGGAAATGACGCATGATTTTTCGCAGAAAAATCGATCCACGTCAAACAATGCACGGTGAATGCCGAAAAACCCCCTATGATCCCCCCATCAAAAGAGGAGAACGCCATGCGCGTCTATTATGATCGTGACTGTGACATCAACCTGATCAAAGACAAAAAGGTCGCCATTCTGGGCTATGGCAGCCAAGGCCATGCCCATGCGCTGAACCTGCGCGACAGCGGCGCTAAGAACCTTGTGGTCGCCCTGCGCCCCGGTTCGGCCTCGGCCAAAAAGGCCGAAGGCGAAGGCCTGAAGGTCATGGACATCGCAGCAGCAGCCGCTTGGGCCGACCTGATCATGTTCACCATGCCCGACGAATTGCAGGCGGATACCTATAAGAAATACGTCCACGACAACATTCGTGACGGTGCAGCCATTGCGTTCGCACATGGCCTGAACATCCACTTCGGCCTGATCGAACCCAAGCCCGGCGTTGACGTCATCATGATGGCCCCCAAGGGCCCCGGTCACACTGTGCGCGGCGAATATGTCAAAGGCGGCGGCGTGCCTTGCTTGGTGGCTGTGCACCAAGATGCTTCGGGCAAAGCGATGGAACTGGGCCTGTCCTACTGCTCAGGCATCGGCGGCGGGCGTTCGGGCATTATTGAGACCAACTTCCGTCAGGAATGCGAAACCGATCTCTTCGGCGAGCAGGCCGTTTTGTGCGGTGGCTTGGTGGAACTGATCCGCATGGGCTTTGAAACACTGGTGGAAGCCGGCTACGAGCCTGAGATGGCTTATTTCGAATGCCTGCACGAAGTGAAGCTGATCGTCGACCTGATCTATGAGGGCGGCATCGCGAACATGAACTACTCGATCTCGAACACTGCCGAATATGGCGAGTATGTGTCGGGACCGCGGATCCTGCCCTATGCCGAAACCAAGGCGCGGATGAAAGCCGTTCTGGAAGACATCCAGTCGGGCAAGTTCGTATCAGACTTCATGCAAGAAAACTCGGTCGGCCAGCCCTTCTTCAAGGCCACGCGTCGCCGCAATGACGAACACCAAATCGAAAAGGTCGGTGAAAAGCTGCGCGCCATGATGCCTTGGATTTCCAAAGGCAAAATGGTCGACCGCGCACGGAACTGATACCCTTAGGGCTGGGGAACCCTGCCCTGCTTGCAAGACCAAGGCCGAGGCGAAAGCCTCGGCCTTTTTTGATTAAATGCTGCCCACCATCCCAGCGTTCAGGTTCATGTCAGAATCAGGGTGCATAAAACCCTCATGTTGGTCAGGCGCACGATGCCAAGACCAGCGCAACCTTTCTTTGGAGGCTTTCATGAACCTGAAACTCAGCATCGCAGCCCTTTTCCTAGCCATTGCCGTTCCCGCAACCGCGCAAACAGTCACCCCAACATCCGCGGGCTGCGAGGGCGCCGCCTCAGGAACGGTGCTTGCTGATGGCACTCTTTGCACGGGTGCAGGAACCGGAACTGGCACAACACCTGGCGCTGGAACTGGAACTGGAACACTTGGAACCAACATTACCCCACTCATGGGCGGCGATGATGATTCCGATGGTGACAATGAAGGGGCGGAACACCAAAACTCAGCCACCCATACCGAAAACAACGGCACGGATCACGACAGTTCCGGCGGCAATGACGATAACGGGTCAGATCACGACAGTTCCAACGGCAATGACGACAACGGGTCAGATCACGACAATGACAGCGACAATGGCGACGACGACTGACGCCTTGAGCTGCTGATCAAACCAGCATCTAGAAGGGGGGCAATTGCCCCCCTGTCTTACTCCCAGCACGACACCAGAACAGTCATATCCCGCACCATGGCCGTCAGCGCATCATGTGTCGGCGTCTCAGCCCCCGTGGCTGCGGCCAAGGTCAGCGCGGGGCCTTGTGGATTGGTCAAAATTCCCGCAATCGCCGATGACGAGGCCGCAAAGGCCACGCCTTCAGGCAAGTCCTTTCCGCCCACCGTCTGCGCGGGCAAAAGCATCCCCACCACAGCGCCAGTGCCGTCTAACACCGGCCCACCGGCATCGCCTGCCATGGCCTGCAACGACAGCCGTGACAGACCCTGCTCGCCGTTCAGGCCCTGCGTCTCTTCCAGCGTGCCTTGCGTCAAGACAGGTGCTGGCAGACGTGCCCCATAGCTATAGCCCGACACCGCAATGGCCGTGCCCACCTGCGGCGCTGTCGATGCAAAGACCGCCACGCTGCGGGGTGCTGCGGGCGCATCCGGCGCAAGCACAGCCAAGCCGCTGGCCTTATCGGTAAAAACCACCTTTGCGCCATGGCTTTGATCCAGCGTGATCGTCCCACAGCTTTCCACCGCCTCAATCGTGGTCAGAACAAACCCCGCCGGATCAATGAAAAAGCCCGTGCGCGACAGTTTGGGTTCCTTCACGCTCAACCCCGCCAAAAGCCCGCGCTTCGCCGCCTCGTCCAAAGGCACCAAGCCCGGGTCTAGGGCGACATCTCCGGTGGAGCGGAAGGTAGAGCGCATGATTTGCCCCACCCGCTGCATCTGATCGCCCTTGGTCACATCCCAAGACAGAACATAGCCCTTCACCGCCCCATCCACGATTTGGGCAAAGGCCATGGTTTCGATCTGGTCGTTGCGGCCCCGTATGGTGAAAGAGCTTTCCTCTAAAGCGCGGTCGCCCACGATGGGCATAATATCCAGCGTTTGCAGAACATTATAAAGGCTTTCTAAAGTGGCCTTTGTCCCGCCCGGCTGTGAGATCAGCAGCGCTGTAACCCCCGACCCGTCTTTGGCCCCATAGCGGACAAAGGGCGTGCTGATGTTGTCAAAGGCCAGCCAAGCCATAGGCAAGCTGATCTCAATGCCTGCGGTCTGATCAGTGATGGTCTCAAAGCCAAACCCCGTCTTTTCGGCATGATAGCCGTTGATCAAGGCGGCGCTTTGCTCTGCATTAAGAACCCCCGTCGGGTCAAAGCCCTGCGCGGTTTGCCAGTTGGCTATGCCAGCCCGGCTGCCCGACCCGATGTTGCCATCGATCACGCCGGCGTAATAGCCAAACCACTTGAGGGCGGTTTGCACCTCGCGCGGGTCGTTCAGATCAAAAGCCACCTCGGCCTCCGTGGCGGTCTCGGTTCTTTGGGCCGTTGCAGTTTGCTCTGCAGCGCCTACGGGCCAAAATTGTTGACCAAAACCCTGCCCATCGGCCAAGACACTGTCGGCGGCAATCATATTCTGCGCCATCAGGCTTTGCAGTTCCATCACCGCAGCGTCTGACCCCATCGGCCCCAGCACAATCGCATAAGCGCCCGAGGGCAGGCGGTATCCTTGCACCTGCTCCAAGACCCCAGCGTAAGCCCGCGCGCGGTCCATCGCGGCAGATAGGGTGGGCTGGGCATCAATTTGCACCCAAACCTTTTGCTCTTGCGCCTGTGCCACAAGGCCCAGAACGCCCAGCATCACCCCAAGAATGATCCCAAAACCCCGCCCAAAACCGCGCATCGACCCTGCCCCTTTTCCTGCCACACATCCGAGTAAGGCTCTTTGGCCCCTTCCCGTTTCACTTCGCGCAACAATACCATGCCCCAGCGCGGATGCATCCCCCCAAATTGCGCGCAAAGCCCTAGGCCAAGCCATCGCTTCCATTGACCCTGTGCCCCGCCGTGCTATTGGAGAGAGCGCACCGCGAAAAGGCCCAAGATGACCGTGACAGCCCCCACCCCGCCCCGCAGTTTTCAAGAGATCATCTTGCGTTTGCAAAGCTATTGGGCCGCCCAAGGCTGTGCTGTCTTGCAGCCCTATGACATGGAAGTGGGGGCCGGCACCTTTCACCCCGCCACCACGCTGCGGTCTTTGGGGACCAAACCTTGGGCTGCGGCCTATGTGCAACCCTCACGCCGGCCGACTGATGGGCGCTATGGTGAAAACCCCAACCGATTGCAGCATTACTATCAATATCAAGTCATCATCAAACCCTCGCCCCCCGATCTGCAAAACCTCTACCTTGGCTCGCTGCGCGCCATCGGCCTTGACCCCGCCCTGCACGACATCCGCTTTGTGGAAGACGACTGGGAAAGCCCGACCCTTGGCGCTTGGGGCCTAGGCTGGGAGATTTGGTGCGACGGCATGGAAGTGTCGCAGTTCACCTATTTCCAACAGGTCGGCGGCCATGATTGCCGCCCCGTGTCGGGCGAGTTGACCTATGGGTTGGAACGTTTGGCCATGTATGTCTTGGGCATTGACCATGTCATGACCATGCCCTTCAACGACCCCGACAGCCCCATCGCGCTGACCTATGGCGACATCTTCCTGCAAACCGAGGAAGAATATTCCCGCCACAACTTTGACGGGGCCGATACCGCCCAACTGCTGCGCCACTTTGAAGATGCCGAGGCTGAATGCCAACGCCTGCTGGATTTCCCCCCCGATGATCCCAAATCGGGCAAACGCATCATCATGGCCCATCCGGCCTATGACCAAACGATCAAGGCCAGCCACCTCTTCAACCTTCTCGACGCGCGCGGGGTGATCTCTGTCACCGAACGCCAAGCCTATATCGGCCGTGTGCGCGCCTTGGCCAAGAAATGCGCCGATGCGTTCCGCCTGACTGAAGCGGGCAAAGACGCCGAGGGTGTGGCGTGAACGGCAAACTGGTTGCCAGCGCCATAGTGTTGACCGCCGCCGTGGCGGGCGTTGGCGGCTATTGGCTGCAGGAATATGCCTTTTACGCGCCGGTGGATTTCACCCCCGGCCAAGAAGTATCACTCACTCCGCTCACCTCGGCCATCCCGCAGCCCATCGCTGTCAGCGAGGCGCAGGGCATTGACGCAACCTCTTCCCCCCTGCGCTATCGGGCGTGTTTCACCGCCAAAGACCCGCTGCCCACCCTTTCTGCCACCTACACCCCCTACCCCAGCGCCACGCCTTTAAACGCGCCGTCATGGTTCACCTGCTTTGACGCTGGCGCCATCACCCAAGCGCTGGCCGATGGCCAAGCTGTGGCCTTTCTGGGCCAAACCAACATCCTTCCCAACAGCGGCAATGTGCAAGTCGACCGTGTGATTGCTGTTTTCCCTGATGGCCAGGCCTTCGCCTGGAACCAACTCGCCCCCGGCGTGGAGCCTTAGATGCCTGACCTTTTGATCGAACTCTTCTCTGAAGAAATCCCCGCCCGGATGCAGGCGCGTGCGCGCGAAGACCTGAAGACGCTTGTGACCAATGGCTTGGTTGAGGCGGGGCTGACCTATGCCTCGGCAGGTGTGTTTTCAACGCCGCGCCGCTTAACGCTCACAGTCGATGGCTTGTCATCCGAAAGCCGCCCCGTCAAGGAAGAGCGCAAAGGCCCCCGCGCCGATGCACCGGCGGCGGCTTTGGAGGGGTTCTTGCGTTCGACGGGTTTGACGCAAAGTGTGTCTGTCCCAGTTACAGGCATTTCAGCGACAGCCCATGTAGGAATTGCTAGCTACTTGGAACACCGCGAAGACAAAAAAGGTGGTTTCACCATCTATGCCGTGCTGGAAAAGCCCGGTCGCCAAGCGGCTGAGATCATCGCCGAAGTATTGGAAACCACGATCCGCAATTTCCCTTGGCCAAAATCCATGCGCTGGGGCAGCGGCAACTTGCGCTGGGTGCGCCCGCTGCATTCGATTTTGTGTATCTTGGTTGACGAGGCAGGGGCCACCACCGTTCCGCTGTCCATCGACGGCATCCAAGCCGCCAACACCACGGCTGGCCACCGATTCCTGTCGCCCGCGCGCTTCCCCGTCACCTCGTTTGACGACTATGTCGTCAAGCTTAAACGCGCCCATGTTGTGCTGGATAGCGATGAACGCGAAGCCGCCATCTGGCAAGGGGCATCCAATCTGGCCTTCGCCGCAGGGCTGGAACTGGTCGAAGACCGCGCCTTGTTGGCCGAGGTTGCGGGCCTTGTCGAATGGCCTGTGCCGCTGATGGGCCGCATCGGCGATGACTTCTTGCACCTGCCGCCCGAAGTGCTGCAAACGTCGATGAAAGAGCATCAAAAGTTCTTCTCGGTGCGCAATCCCAAAACGGGCCGGATCGAAGGCTTTGTCACCGTCGCCAATACCGAAACCGCTGACCACGGGGTCACGATCCTAAAGGGCAACCAAAAGGTGCTCTCCGCCCGCCTGTCAGATGCGCGCTTTTTCTGGGAGAATGACCTGCGCGTGGCAAAGGCGCGGATGGGCGAATGGCTTGACGGGCTGAAAGCGGTGACCTTCCACAACAAACTCGGCTCCCAAGCCGACCGCATCGCCCGCATCGCGTCGCTGGCGCGCCACATCGCCCCCTTGGTAGGTGCGGATGCCGAGGTGGCCCACCAAGCCGCCACCGTCGCCAAAGCCGATCTGCGCAGCGCCATGGTCGGTGAATTCCCCGAACTGCAAGGCCTGATGGGCATGTATTACGCCCAAGCCGCCGGTCTGCCCGATGCCGTGGCCCATGCCGCGCGCGACCACTACTCGCCGCTTGGCCCGACCGACACGGTTCCCGCCGATCCGGTTTCGATAGCCGTGGCGCTGGCCGATAAGATTGACACGCTGACGGGCTTTTGGGCGATTGACGAAAAGCCCACAGGGTCGAAAGACCCCTTTGCCCTGCGCCGCGCTGCCTTGGGCGTGATCCGCCTGATCCTGTCAAATGCGCTGCGGCTTGATCTGCGCGCCCTGCGCCAAATCGGCGACAGCGCCATTCCTGCTGTCTTGAAATCTGGCGCGGGCAATGACGACAGCCTCCTGTCCTTCTTCCACGACCGCCTCAAAGTCTTCCTCAAAGACCAAGGCATCCGTCATGATCTGATCGACGCCTGCTTGTCCATGCCCGGCCATGATGACCTGACCTTGCTTGTCAAACGCGCCGAGGCCTTGGCGGCCTTCCTGAAAACCGAAGACGGCCCGAACCTGCTTGCCGGCTTCAAACGCGCCAACGCGATCCTTTCCCAAGCCGAGGCGAAAGACGGTGTCGAATACTCCTACGGGGCCGACATCAAATTCGCCGAAACCGATGTGGAGCGCGCCCTTTTCGCGGCCCTTGATCGGGCCGAGGCCACCATCACCCCCGCCGTGCAGGCCGAAGATTTCGCTGCAGCCATGTCCGCCATGGCCACCCTGCGCGCGCCCATCGACGCTTTCCTAGATGCCACCCAAATCAACACCGACAACGCCATCTTGCGACGCAACCGCCTGAACTTGCTGCACCGCATCCGCGCGATCTGTTCCGGCGTGGCCGACCTGACCAAGGTCGAAGGCTAACAAACTCCCCGCCCCCTCTTTTCATACGTGCACAAATATCCCACGGGGGTGCGGGGGTGTGAAACCCCCGCCTTTGAACAACGGGTGAGGGGGTGTGATCCCCCCGCGGGTGTCCGGCGCAGCATTGCCGCCGCTGTGGGCAAAATATCACAGCCCGCCAAAGCCTTAGCCTCGGCCCTTGCACCAAAGCGCACAAGGTATATCCTGCGCGCCAAACGAAAGGCGCTGCAGTGCAGAATTCGACCGAATACGCAGAAATCACCCCGACCGCCCAGATGAAGGCCGAGGCCTATGGCTGGCGCGCCAAGTGTTTGCAGCGCTTGATCCGGCTGGATTTGCCCGTTCCCAAAACCGTGGCCCTGCCCTCTGCCACTGTGCGCGCCATTGCGGCGGGCACGTCAGTGGATACGGGGGCTATCTTAGCGCATTTTGGTCCTATGCCGCTCGTCTCGGTGCGCCCCTCGCCCGCCAACCCCAACTGGGGCGGGCCGGGCACGCTTTTGAACGTCGGCATGAATGCGGCCCGGCATCGCAACTTAAGCGAAACCCACGGCCAACCCGCTGCAGACGCGCTGTATCTGCGCTTTGTCCAAGCCTATGCCACCCATGTCGCCCGCCTTGACCCCGACCTCTTCGCCCCCAGCCTGAATGCGGCTGAGGCTTTGCGCGAAGCCCTGCGCACCTATGAGCGCGAGATGGACGAACCCTTCCCCCAAGACCCCGCCCGCCAATTGACCGAAGTGCTGCGCTCGATGGCCCGCGCGTGGGAGGGCACGTCTGCCCGCCTGCTGCGCCAAGCCAAAGGCGCGCCAGAGGCGGCGGCTTTGGGGTTGGTGGTGCAAACCATGGCGCAGGGTATTGGCCAAGGTCTTTCAGGCGCGGGGGTAATTCAGTTTGTCGATCCCATCACTGGCACGCCACAGATCACCGGCCGCTATCTGGGCCAAGCCCAAGGCCGCGCCGCGCTGAAAGAAACCGATGCGCTGTATCTGACACGCGACAAGCGGGGCCCGTCGTTGGAAGACCTGTCGCCCAAGCTTTTTGCCGACCTCACAGCCTATGGGGCCGCTTGCCGCATCAAGCTGCGCGAAGAGATGCAGATTGAATTCACCATCGAAGACGGCAAACTGTCGGTGATTGACGCGGTCAAAGTGCCGCGTTCCGCCCGCGCGGGTCTGCGCATTGCCGTGGCCTTGGCCGATGACGGCATCATCAGCCAGAATGACGCCATCTTGCGGGTTGAACCGCGCAGTCTGACAGAACTTCTTCACCCCCAAGTCGATCCGCGCGCCCCGCGCGATGTGCTGGCCAAGGGGATCGCCGCCTCTCCGGGCGCTGCGACAGGTCGGATCGTGTTTTCCTCAGCCGCAGCGCAGGCCCATGCCGCGCGGGGCGAGGCGTGTATTCTGTGCCGCCGTGAGACTGAACCCGAAGATATCCGCGGCATGAACTCTGCCGCTGGGGTTTTGACCGAACGTGGCGGCATGACCAGCCACGCCGCCGTGATCGCGCGGGGTTTGGGCGTGCCCTGTGTGGTAGGGGCTTCTGGCCTGCGGTTGGATGCAAAGGACAAAAAGATCACTGTGGCCGATGGCCGCGTGTTGGTCGAAGGCGACCAGATCACAATTGATGGCACGACTGGCGAAGTGCTGGCGGGCAGCGCGGTTCTGCTGGCTGCAGCCTTAGACGATGCCTTTCGCAAGCTTCTGTCATGGGCCGACGCGGTGCGCGACATAGGTGTGCGCGCCAATGCCGACACGCCCGCCGATGCCATCACCGCCCGGCAGTTTGAAGCGCAGGGCATTGGCTTGTGCCGGACCGAACACATGTTCTTTGACGAAGACCGCCTTGTCGTGATGCGCGAGATGATCTTTGCCGGAACCCCGCAAGACCGCGCCGCCGCCCTGTCGCGCCTGTTGCCCATGCAGCGCGCCGACTTTGTGCAATTGTTCAGCATCATGCAGGGCCTGCCCGTCTGCATCCGCCTGTTCGACCCGCCGTTGCACGAATTCCTGCCCCAAAGTCGCGAGGGTTTGCGCGAATTGGCCGAGGCGCTGGACCGCCCCCTGTCCGAAGTGATGCGCAGAGCCGAGGCTTTGTCGGAAGCCAACCCGATGCTGGGGATGCGCGGTGTACGCTTGGGCGTGGTCCTGCCCGAAATCTACGATATGCAGGCCCGCGCGATTTTTGAGGCCGTGGTGGAAATGGCTAAGCAGGGCTTTGCCGTGGTGCCAGAAATCATGATCCCTCTGGTGTCGGCTCGGCGCGAGGTGGAACTGGTCAAAACCAACATCGACGCCATCGCCGCCGCTGTGCGGGTGAAATCAGGCACGAATTTTGACTATAAGCTGGGTGTCATGGTCGAGACCCCCCGCGCTGCCCTGCGCGCCGGTGAAATCGCCCAGCACGCCGCTTTCCTATCCTTTGGCACCAACGACCTGACGCAGATGACCTATGGCCTGTCACGCGACGATGCGGGGCGCTTTATGTCAACCTATGTGCAACAGGGCGTGTTCCCCGAAGACCCATTCCTGTCGCTGGATATCGACGGGGTGGGAGAGTTGCTGCATATCGGCGCAGAGCGCGGTCGGCGCACGCGGGCTGACCTGACGCTTTCCATCTGCGGCGAGCATGGCGGCAACCCCGAATCGATAGATTTCTGCCGCAAAGCGGGCTTCGATTACGTCTCATGCTCGCCCTATCGGGTGCCTTTGGCCCGTTTGGCGGCGGCGCACTTGGCTTTGGCAGATTTGAACGAATTACTAAAATAATACGCAATATCATTGCGTTGCCGATTGTTCTTGATGCGGAAGCAATGGTTTTCCGGCGGATTTCCGCGCAAATTTTCGGAAAATCTGTGGCATTTTTGCCGACCGGGTAGACCCGCGCCGCTTTCCTATTTAACCCGACCGCTTGCTGTTTGATGACCCTTGCGGGGGCGTTGGGCAGTTTTTGGAAACAACCGGGAACATAGACCTATGCGCTTGCCCCTTTGCCGGACCTTGGCCTCCCTGGCCCTTTGTGTCCTCACGGGTGCTGCCTTCGCCGATGTGATGGTCAGCCAATCCAACTCTCCGACCCTTGCGATGGGGGCTGAGTTCAGCTTTCTGCTGGGGGCCGAACATAGCACCTTGAACGCCCTGCCGCAGGCCGACCTAACCGCCTTGGCCAAAGGTGATGTTCAAACAGAAGCGCCCAAGGCCGAAGCTCTGCCCTATTCTGAAGACTGGCTTGCCAGCCTGCCCGCCGCCAAAGGTGACGCGCAGTGGGAATGCTTGCGCAGCGCTTTGTATTTTGAAGCGCGGGGCGAAACCATCCAAGGCCAGTTTGCCGTGGCCGAAGTGATCTTGAACCGCCGCGATGCTGCAGGCTTTCCCAAGACAGTTTGCGGCGTGGTGAAACAAGATGGCACCGGCACCTGCGCCTTTTCGTTTATGTGTGACGGCCTGTCAGACCAAATGCGCGACAAAGCCGCTGTCGATCGCGCGGGCAAAATCGCGCGTGTGATGCTGGATGGCGCGCCACGCCCGTTGACGGCAGGGGCCACATTCTTTCACACCCATGATGTGAACCCCAAGTGGCGGAACCTGATCAAAACCACGTCTATTGGCGCGCATCTCTTCTACCGCACCATCCTATAACGTCGCACGCCTTGCACAGGCGGTCGGGTTCGGGCACATCTGGCACTGGGTCAGGCGCTAGTCTGGCCCCGTTCCATCAAGGGGGGCGCTTGTGACCACCGACATCCGCCTCGCCTTCGCCCATCCCGAAGAGCGCAGTCTTGCCTCGGCCAGTGCCGACCCGCGCGACCGCATTTCGCTGCGCGATCACATGGTCGAGGTGGACATTGGCGCGTTCCAAAAGGAACGTGGGCATACGCAGCGCATCTTGTTCAACATCGTGGTCGAGGTGCGCCCCGCCCCGCAGCCTTTGAATGACGATGTCGACCGGATCTTGTCTTATGACCGGTTGACCGAAGCCATCGCATCCGAACTGGCAGCCGAACGGCTGAACCTGCTTGAAACTTTGGCCGAGCGCGTGGCCGAACGCATCTTGGCCGAACCCCAAGCCATGCGCGCTTTTGTGCGGATCGAAAAGCTGGATGTTGGCCCTTATAAACTGGGCGTGGAAATCGTGCGCTCGCGGGCTGAGGCGGCGTTGAAGGTGGTGGGCCAAGACGGGCTGGAAGCGGCCGTGCATCCTTTGGTGATCTTCCTTGATAATGCCACTTTGGCGTCTGCCGACCTGTCGGCCAAGCTGGATGCTTGGTCAGCCACCGGCCTGCCCGTGATCTTAACGCTTGGGCTGCCCGACCTACCCCGCCCGCAAACCGGCCACAAGCCGACCCAACGCCGTGTGGACCTTTTGGCCATCGAGCAAAACGCTTGGGGGCTGGCCGCGCGCGACCCGCGCTGCGTGGTGATGCAGACCCGCACCGAGATTGACTGGGCGGTCAAGCGCCGCCAGATGATGGTCTGGGCCCCGTCGAAGATGGTGCTGGATGCCACCGATGGTCCGCAAGCCCGCGACGCGGTCGGGCTGGCCCTTTGGCTGGCTGAAACCATGGCGGCAGACCGCTTGATCGTTCACGGCCCTGTGACATTGCCGGCAGGAAGCCGCGTGCCGGTGGAACAGGCCTAAGGCTTTCGCTTGCTGGACAGCGCTTTGCGCTTTATCCGACACCAACAGCGCGGGCCCCAGCCGGGGGTTTTGCACCCCCGGACCCCCGCAGGATATTTGGGCACATATGAAAGACGCATCCGTGGCAGACTATCTGCGCCCCATCGCGATGAGCGACCCCGCCCGCCCCAAGAGCGCCTTGCCTTTGGCGGGGGGCTCTTGCTGGTTTGATCGGGTCGAGGTGTTGTCGCGGGCAGCGCCGCCGCGCATCGTGGCAGCAACCGATTTGGCGCAGGCCGATCAGGCGCGCCTCTCAGTCGCGCGGCCCAACTTTGGCACCTTGGCGATGACCAAACCGCGCATCATGGGCATTTTGAACATCACCCCCGACAGCTTTTCCGATGGCGGGTTGTTCTTGCGGCCCGAAGCCGCCGTGATGCAGGCGCGACTGATGGCCGCAGGGGCCGAGATCATCGACATCGGCGGCGAAAGCACGAGGCCCGGCGCGGTCGAGGTGGAGGTGTCCGAAGAAGTCACCCGCACAGCCCCCGTGATTGCAGCGCTGCGCGAGGGTGGGTTGGACCTGCCGCTTTCCATCGACACCCGCAAATCCGCCGTGGCGCAGGCGGCATTGCAGGCGGGGGCGTCTTGGGTCAATGACGTGACCGCCTTGCGCTTTGATCCTCAGATGGCGGGATTGGTTGCGGCCCACAACGTGCCTGGCATCTTGATGCATTCGATTGAGACGCCCGCCACGATGCAGGCCGACCCCTATTATGATGATGTTCTGCTGGATGTTTACGATGCCCTCGCCGCGCGGGTGGCCGCGGCCGAAGCAGCTGGCATTGCGCGGGCCAATATCGCCATCGACCCCGGCATAGGTTTTGGCAAGACGCTGGCGCATAACCTTGCCCTGCTGCAACGCCTAAGCCTGTTTCACAACCTTGGCCTGCCCGTTTTGCTGGGCGCATCGCGCAAGCGGTTCATCGGCACCATTGGGCAAGAGGCCGAAGCCGCCCGCCGGATGCCCGGATCACTGGCGGTGGCGCTTTGGGGCGTATCGCAAGGTGTGCAGATGATCCGCGTGCATGATGTGGCCGAAACCCGCCAAGCCCTGTCGCTATGGCAAGCGACCACCCAAGGAGCCCCCTCATGACCCGCAAACTCTTTGGCACCGACGGGGTGCGGGGCCGCGCCAACACCTATCCGATGACGGCCGAGATGGCCTTGAAACTGGGCGCTGCCGCAGGGCGGTATTTCCGCCACGAGGGATCAGCCGGCCACCGCGTGGTGATTGGCAAAGACACCCGCCTGTCGGGCTATATGCTGGAAAACGCGCTGACGGCGGGGCTAACCTCGACCGGTATGAACGTGCTGCTTTTGGGGCCGGTGCCCACCCCTGCCGTGGGGTTCCTAACGCGTTCGATGCGGGCCGATCTGGGGGTGATGATCTCGGCCTCGCACAACCCGCACCAAGACAACGGCATAAAGTTCTTCGGACCCGACGGCTTCAAACTGTCAGACGAGGCTGAGGCCGAGATTGAAGCCATCGTCGCAGGCGAGATCACCCCCGCCGAGCCCGCTTTGATTGGCCGCGCGCGCCGGATTGAGGATGGCCGCGGCCGCTATCAAGAATTTGTCAAAACCACCTTCCCCGCAGGCCTGCGCCTTGATGGCCTAAAGGTCGTGATCGATTGTGCTCATGGGGCCGCCTATAAAGCCGCGCCCGAAGTGCTGTGGGAATTGGGCGCAGAGGTCATCGCCGTGGGCGTCAGCCCCAATGGCACCAATATCAACGACCACGTCGGATCAACCCACACGCAAACCGCGGCGCAAGCCGTGGTGGCCCATGGTGCGCACTTGGGCATCAGTTTGGATGGCGACGCGGACCGCGTGATGATCTTGGACGAAACGGGCCGCGTGGCGGACGGCGACCAGATCATGGCGCTTCTGGCCAGCCGCTGGGCAGAAGAAGGGCGGCTGAAAGGCGGCACATTGGTCGCCACCGTCATGTCGAACCTTGGGCTGGAACGCTTCTTAACCCAACGCGGCTTGCGGCTGGAACGCACGGCCGTTGGCGACCGCTATGTCGTCGAAGCCATGCGGCGCGGCGGGTGGAACCTGGGCGGCGAACAATCGGGCCATATCGTGATGACCGACTATGCCACCACAGGCGACGGCCTGATCGCAGGCTTGCAGTTTCTGGCCGAAATGGCGCGCACCGCTCATCCGGCCAGCCGCCTGATCGACCAATTCCAAACGGTGCCGCAACTGTTGCAAAACATCCGCTATCCGGCGGGCTCAAATCCGTTGCACTCTGCCAAAGTGCAAGCCACCATCGCCGCCAATGAACAGCGCATCGCTGGCAAAGGGCGTATCTTGATCCGCAAATCGGGCACAGAACCCCTGATCCGCGTCATGGCCGAATGTGAAGATGCCAGCCTTTTGGAAGACGTGGTGCAAGACATCGTGACGGCCGTGCAGCAGGCCACACTCACCCAATCGTAACACAAGTTACCGAGGCGCGAACGCCACAGCTTCGGCTGGGGAGTGCCCCCAACCGAAGCCGCTGCGCGTTAGCCTACGTGATACAGGCTGGCAAACAGGCGCGGGTCTAAGCTTTCGGCGGCAAAGGTCGGGCCTTCGGTCAGCACCGACACGGCATCATGGCTGTGCAGGCTTTCTTGGTGGCTGGCCACGATGCGAAAATCGCGGATGCGGTCATCGCCTTGCAAAGCCAAGCAGAAACTGCGGGCCGCATCTTCGACAAAGATCGGGTTGGCGGCGTTCAGTTCGGCAAAGGCTTGCTCATCCTCGCGCTTGACCATGACTTGGGTTTCCGTCGGCACGGCGGCACGGGCAATCTCGATCAGGTCTTCAAACCACAGCACTTCATGCCCCACCACCTCGACCGAGATGCGCGCAACAGAGCGTTGCGAATGCGGTGTGGCCAACTGGCCGCGCGTGCGGCGTGCGTGTTCTGACAGTTCCAGCGAACAGGGGCAGGTCGAGGAATAGACGAAATCCAGATGGATGATCTGCTTGCGCACGCCGGCGGTATCGACCAGCTCCAACGCGATGTCATAATACTGCCAGCCCGACAGGCCCGACCGCAGCGACCCCACCTTGACCGGAAAGGAAAACCGCATCTGGATGCGCGCATCAAACGACCCAAGGTCGCGCTTGTAATCTTCCAGCGCGTGTTCGATCACCTGAAAGCTAAAATCGCGTTCGGCATGGGCATAGAACGACCGCATGATGCGGCTCATGTTGATGCCCTTCTTTTCCGCCTCAAGGCTCACAGTGCCCGTGACAGAGGTTTCCAACATCACCTCGCCCGCATCGCGGGTGCGGTAGCGGATGGGCAGGCGAAAGTTCGAAATGCCCACATGTTGGATCACCTGCTTGGCGCCTACGATCAGGCTGGACGGGCCATTTTGCAGGTCGGGCAGGCTGTCTTTATAAACTTCGTCCACCAAAAACGCATCCGGATAGGCGCGGTTCAGCACTGGATAGCCAGCGCCCAGCAAAGCCCCCACAGAAGGGTCAAGCGCCACGATATCAGCGGCCGAGGCGCGGTCTGCCCAGCGTTTCAGCACAGCCAAGGCTGCCTCTGCCTCGTCGCGGCCGGGCTTTCGGTCGAGTTCGGGGTCATAGATATTCATGGCAGCGCTTCCTTGTGCGATGAGGTCGCCTGTGCAGGATATAGAGCAAAACGCCCTGTTCCCCAACCCCTACCAAGCTAATACGGTCCAAGCCCAAAGCTAGATCACCCACAGAGGGAATTTGCGCCCTCTGCCGGATGTTTCGGTTTGGGGTTCACCCCGCGATGGCATCCAAAGCCGCGCGAAGATCGGCGATCAGGTCGCGGGTGTCTTCCAAGCCGACCGACAGGCGGATCAGGCCGGGGGTGATGCCCAGCTTGTCTTTTTGCGGTTGGGGCAGGCGTTGGTGGGTTGTGGTGGTGGGATGTGTTGCGATAGATTTGGCATCCCCCAGATTGTTGGAAATCTTGATAATTTCCAGCGCGTTCATAAAGCGAAACGCCGCATCCTTGCCGCCCTTCAGATCAAAGGTCACCAAAGTGCCGCCCGACCCCATCTGCGCCATGGCAAGATCGTGCTGCGGGTGGCTGGGCAGTTCGGGATAGATCACCCGCGAAATGCGGCCGTCGCCTTCCAACGCCTTGGCCACTTGCAGGGCGCTGTCGGCCATAGCGCGGCAGCGCAGGTCCAGGGTGACCATGCCGTTCAGCATCAACCACGCCGTAAAGGGAGAAATCGACCCGCCGGTGTGCTGCATATAGGGTTCCAGCACCTTGCGGATGAAATCGGTCGTGCTGCACACCACGCCGCCCAAGGCGCGGCCCTGACCGTCGATGTGTTTGGTGGTGGAATAGACGATAACATCCGCGCCCTGTTCCACCGCTTTGGAAAAGATTGGCGTGGCAAAGACGTTGTCAACCACAACCAAGGCCCCCACAGCATGAGCGATGGCCGAAACGGATTTGATATCAACCAGTTCCAACGTGGGGTTTGACATAGATTCGAAGAACACGGCCTTGGTTCCGGGCGTCACGGCGGCACGCCATTGGTCCAAATCCGCGCCGTCCACAAAGGTGACGCGCACGCCGTAGCGGGTCAGCACCTCTTCAAGAACATACAGGCACGATCCAAACAGCGCGCGGGATGAGACGATGTGATCCCCCGTCCGCAGCATCGCCATCAACACGCCCGACACGGCCGCCATGCCCGAAGCCGTGGCAAAGGCGTCTTCGGTGCCTTCCAAACTGGCAATACGCTCTTCAAACATCCGCGTGGTGGGGTTGCCGTAGCGGGCATAGATAAACTCATCCTCACCCGCTGTGATAAAGCGCGCTTCGGCGGATTCGGCATCGGGATAGACAAAGCCCTGGGTCAGAAAAATCGCCTCGGCCATCTCGCCATATTGGCTGCGGCGGCTGCCCTCGTGGACAAGCTTGGTGCGGGTGTTCCAGTCTTTGGTCATCTCATGCCTCCTGCGCGCAAGGTGCGAACCGGAAAAGCAAGGGGCCTGCGCGCAGCGCCTTAACCTTTTTAGCGGAGGTTTAACGTGGCCCGCAATCCGGTAACAAATCGCCACGCGCGCCTT